>CAYPAK010000070.1:0-8062 GCA_964408665.1 uncultured Flavobacteriaceae bacterium
TTATTTTTTTAATAATAAGTAGTCATTTGTTAATTTGAATAGGCTACATTTGCAAAAAAAATAGAAATAATGGAGAATTTCAGTGATTTAGGTGTTCAAGAATCTTTTATAAAATCGTTAAAAGAATTAAAAATAACAAAACCTACAGAAATACAACGCAAAGCAATTCCAGTTTTATTGCAATCGCATACTGATTTTGTAGGACTAGCACAAACAGGTACAGGAAAAACTGCAGCCTATGGTTTGCCTATTTTGCATAAAATAAATCCAGAATATCCAGAGATTCAAGCCTTGATACTTTCGCCAACACGAGAATTGGTACAGCAAATAAAAAAGCAATTATTTAAATTCACTAAATATGAACCTAAGAAAATATTTGTAGAAGCAGTTTTTGGAGGAGAAAAAATTGATATTCAGATTAAAAACTTACAACGTACAACACATGTAGTCGTTGCAACGCCAGGACGTTTAATAGACTTAATAGAGCGCGGCGATATTGATTTAAAGAAAGTAAAAACATTAGTTCTAGATGAAGCTGACGAAATGCTAAGTATGGGTTTTAAACAAGACTTAAACCGCATACTTCGTTATACTGACGGACAGCGTAAAACGTGGCTTTTTTCAGCTACTATGCCAGAAGAAGTACAACGTATTATTAAGAACTATATGAACCCTAATAGTCCGCGTGCAGAGGTAAATAGAGATAATCAAGTGAATGAAAATATCAGTCATTTTTATTTTAAAACTACACTCAAAGAAAAATATGATAACCTTGTAGCACTTTTAGAACAAAAAGGAGCAGAGCGCGGCATTATATTTTGCAGAACCAAAGCTGGTGTACAAAGTTTGACAACCAAACTACAAGAAGATGGTTTTTCGGTAGGTGCTTTAGAAGGTAATATGCAGCAGCGTGATAGAGAAAAGGTAATGCGTGCTTTTAAAAACGAAAGCTTACAACTATTAATCTCTACCGATGTTTCTGCACGAGGTATAGATGTGCAAGATTTGGCTTATATTATCCATCATCAATTACCCGAAAAAGACGAATATTACACACACAGAAGTGGTAGAACTGCTCGCGCAGGAAAGAAAGGTGCTTCTATAGCGCTTATTTTGCCTAACGAGTTAGAGCGAATTTATCAGCTACAAAAAGCATTAAAAATACAATTTAAAGCGATATAATATACAGATGAATATTCTTTATATTTTAGATATATTAGGTACTTTTGCTTTCGCTATTAGTGGTGCTTTGGTAGCTTCTAAGAAAGGTTTTGATATATTTGGAGTGGTCATTATTGCCTTTGTAACTGCTGTTGGTGGCGGTATAATGCGTGATATAATGATTAATTATTATCCTATTAATTGGATAGGAAATTTAAATTACGTTTGGACTATTCTTTTAGCTGTTTTGTTTATGCTTTTGTTTAAAAGCAAAATAGAACCCTTACGTAAAACGATGTTTTTATTTGATACTACAGGAATAGCGGTTTTTACACTTTTGGGAACAGAAAAATGTTTAAATTATGGGTTGCAACCTTTTGTTGCTGTTATTATGGGCGTGGTTTCTGCGGTAATGGGTGGCGTAGTTCGTGATGTACTTACACAAAAAACACCCTTGATATTCAAAAAAGAAATTTATGCATTAGCCTGTTTTATTGGTGCTTTTACTTTTCTTGGCTTAAAGAAAATAGGCTTACCTTTGAATTTACAATATGCTTTTACTATCTTTACCGTAATGGCTATACGTTTGGTAGCAGTAAAATACAAACTAGAATTGCCAAAAATAGAAAATGATTTATTTGGAAAAATTAAAAAATAATTATGGGACTTACTAATAATGATATAATGAAAAAACTACGCGTAGCACACAAACTACGTGATGAAGATATAGTAAATATCTGTGCTTTGGTAGATTTTAAAGTAACCAAAAGCGAAATTAATGCTATTTACAGAAAAGAGGGACATCCTAAATATATGCCTTGTGGTGATCAGTTTTTACGTAATTTTTTGAATGGATTAGTTGTGCATCTTAGAGGGCCAATGCCTAAGAAATAAAAAACAAAAAAGACTACCTTTTTAGATAGCCCTTTTCCTCTTTTTCATAGTTGATATATTAATGAACATTTGCCGCTGTTAATAAGCCTTCGTAATGAACAACTATAGGGTTTCCTTGCGCACTTGTTCCCGTCATATCTATTACATATCCTCCAGATGTTCCTGCAGCAATAGTTATATTTCCTCCTACAACTTCACTTTCTAAAACTGATGTGTTTGTAGCACTGTTTGATTGTATAGCAAATTCAGAGTCGTCAAATTCACCTGGTAAAGCGGGGTCAGTTATAGTACTGTCATAAGTGTAGCTTCCTAGCACACCCGTTCCATATACAGAAAACGAAATGCCATCGCCTGTTCCTATGAAATCATCTTTTGCTGCATTTAATGAAATACCACTACTGTATAATACAATGAAGTTATCTGCTCCATCAGGGGTAATACATCCTGCATCAAGCTCATAAGTATTTCCTAAATAGCTAAAGTAGTTTGTAGGCTGCGCTGGTGGTGGAGGGGTTGAACCTGCTTTTTCACAACTTACAAGTGTTAAACTTGCTAATACTATTCCTAATCCGATTGTTTTTAATTTTTTAATAAGTTTCATAATTTCTAATGTTTTAATAATTGTTTTGATTGTTACAGTTATATATCAAACCAAATTAGAAATTGTTACCTATTATTTTTATATTATTTCAATTAATATTTATAGATATTTGATAATTAGTATATTAATTAATAATAAATTTATCTTTTTTTCCACTTTTTATATCTTCATAATAGAATTTTAAATATTTTTCTGCTTTATATATTTGGCTAATGCTAACCGTTCCTACTGTTTTTCTATCCATTAATACGGCTGTATTTCTGTCTGTAATTCCTGCATTATAATGAAAATCTAACACTTCTTCAGCAGTTTCTAGCTTCCAATTTGCAAACCACGATTCGCGTAAGGTTTTCATTTTTTCATCATAAAGCGTAGCAGAAGACCAAATGTGTTTTTTATTTTCGTCTAATATACTAACAAAACGCACTTTCCCTGTCCATACGAGTTCCATTAATTGGATGTTATCATTATGCCAAGTTACTACTATGATAGTAAAGGGTTCTATATTATCTAGCGGAATAGTTTTTAAATCTTCAAAGCTATCATTAGGTGATGCAAGCAATTCTTTTACAATTAAACCACGACTTTTACGGTAATTGCCTTTGGGTTTATGGTTTTTAAATCCGCCATTAAGTAAGCATACTAAGCGTTTATGATTACTAATACCAATCCAAGTTCCTGAGCCTTGTGGGTCTTTTGGGTAAATAAGCCTTGTATTGTTAATGATGTATTCTTTTGGAAATAAAGCATTAGCTCTACTATAAGGCACATCTCTGCTTGAGGTGAATATAAAATCAGTATCCTTTTTTGGGATGAAAGTAACCGTACACATTTTGCTGTAATTTTAACAATTAGTATTTGAATTAATTGTAAATTTGTACAACAAAAATAGTCAAATTAATTATTAATATAAAGAAATATTATGGCAGCAGGATTTTATAAAACACCCAAAGCAGTAAACGAAGCAGTAAAAGCATATATTCCAAACTCTCAGGAGCATCAATCATTGATTGCTACATATAAAAAAATGTATAATGAGCAAGTTGATATTCCTATTTATATAGGTGCTAAAGAAATACGCACAGGAGATACGACCAGTATTCATCCGCCACATGATATAAAACATACTTTAGGGAAATACCATAAAGCAACCAAGCAACACATTGCAGAAGCAGTAGAAGTAGCTTTAGAAGCTCGCAAAAAATGGGCAGCAACACCTTGGGAACACCGTGCAGCCATTTTCTTAAAAGCAGCAGAACTGCTTGCAGGGCCTTTTAGAGATAAAATGAATGCCGCAACAATGCTGGCACAATCTAAAAATGTAATGCAAGCAGAAATAGATGCCGCTTGCGAATTGATAGATTTTTTCAATTTCAATGTAGAATTTATGACCGAAATTTATCAAAATCAGCCTATTTCTTCACGTGGAATTTGGAATAGAATGGAATACCGCCCTTTAGAAGGATTTGTATATGCTATTACGCCATTTAACTTTACATCGATAGCAGCAAATTTACCTGCAGCACCAGCACTTATGGGTAATGTAGTAATCTGGAAACCTGCACGAACACAAGTATATTCTGCAAAGATTATTATGGAATTGTTTAAAGAAGCAGGATTGCCTGACGGCGTTATCAATATGGTAACAGGAAACTCTGCAGAAATAACAGAAGTATTACTTGATAGCCCTGATTTTGCAGGAATTCATTTCACAGGCTCTACAGGAGTTTTCAATAGCTTTTGGGAACAAATAGGGGCAAATGTAAACAAAGGGAAATACCGTTCTTACCCAAGAATAGTAGGAGAAACAGGAGGTAAAGACTTTATTTGGGCGCATCCAAGCGCACATGCAGCACAAGTAGCTACGGCAATATCTCGTGGTGCTTTTGAGTACCAAGGGCAAAAATGCTCTGCCGCTTCACGTGCTTATGTTCCACAATCTATGTGGCAAGCCGTAAAAGAGCAATTAACCAAAGATTTAGCTTCTATGAAAATGGGAAGCCCTGAAGATTCATCTAATTTTATCAATGCCGTGATAGACGATAGAGCCTTTAAAAAACTAAGCGGCTATATAGAACGTGCTAAAACAGACAAAGATGCTGAGGTAATTCTTGGCGGTAACTGTGATGATAGTAAAGGATATTTTATAGAACCTACGGTTATTTTGACTACTAACCCTCAGTATGTAACGATGCAAGAAGAATTATTTGGACCTATTATCACCATATATGTTTATGAAGATGCTAAATGGGAAGAAATACTTGATGTAGTAGATGCAACAAGTCCTTATGCCTTGACAGGGGCTATTTTTAGTCAAGATAGATATGTTATTGATATTGCAACTAATAAATTAGAAAATGCAGCAGGTAATTTTTATATTAATGATAAGCCAACAGGAGCAGTTGTAGGGCAGCAGCCATTTGGTGGAGCTCGTGGTTCTGGTACTAATGATAAAGCAGGTTCTGTTTGGAATTTATTGCGTTGGGTAAATAATAGAACTATAAAAGAGACTTTTGTAGCGCCTACAGATTACCGTTATCCTTTTTTAGGTGAATAAAAAAATAACTTTATAGCCAGTTAATTGATTTTAATTGGCTATTTTTATAAAAAAATTAAAAACTAATTATTATGATAAAATTATTATTTATAGGCGCTATTATTTATGGCGTTATGGGTTTTGTAAACAAAATTCAAAAAACAAAGATTCAATTACCACAGTTTTATATTGCATTTTTAATAGGTGTTATAGGCTTGTCATTGTCAAATTTGATAGTAAAAGTATCGGCGCAGCAAGTAGGTGTAGAAGTTACACCAACAGGAGTAAAAAAAGAGGTGTTGCACACAGGTTGGCATATTGTAGCGCCTTGGAGTCAAGTATATAGTATGGACAAAACGGTTTGGGTATATACCTGTGCCGATGCACAAGATGAAGGAGCAAAAGCCAATGCAGATGCTATTTGGGCACCAACCAAAGATGGTATAAAAATGGGATTTGACGTGAGTGTTTCTTGGCGTATTATACCTGATGAAGCGAGTTGGATATACCAAAATGTAACCAATGAAACAGGTAAAAATGGTCGTTATCACTGGTTAGAAGAAAATGTAATACGTGCTAAGCTGAAATCGGCTTTGGCGCTTACGGTTTCTAACTATTCGCCTATAGAAGTATATTCGGTAAAGCGTGAAGAAATACAATCAAAGGTTTTGATACGTATGCAAAAAGAAATAAAAAGTTACCGTATAAGTATTAATCAAATAGATATTCGTGAGGTATATTATAATAAAGCATACGAGCAAGCTATTAATAATAAAAAATTAGCCGAGCAAGAGGCTTTACGATTAATAGAAGTAACCAAGCAAAAAGAAGAAAAATTATTGCAGTCAAAAATTGATAAAGACATCGCGATACAATATGCAGAAGGAGAAGCTAAAGCCTTAAAAATAAAAGGTTCGGCTATTAATGCTAACCCAAAAATTATCCAACTAGAATGGATACATAAATGGGATGGGCAACTGCCAACTTATATGATGGGAAAAGACAATGGCATTATTCTTAATGTAAACAAGAAGTAAGATTTTTTTAGCATAATAAGCGATGAAAGACTCAAACTCCTTAAATGAAGTGCATAAGAGTGTAGATGTTACCAAGAAAAAAACATTTTTTGGTAAGCTATTGGCTTTTATGGGACCTGCCTATATTGTAAGTGTAGGTTATATGGATCCAGGGAACTGGGCTACCGATATTGCTGGTGGTGCTCAGTTTGGCTATACACTTATTTGGGTGCTTTTGATGAGTAACCTTATGGCGCTACTTTTACAAAGTTTAAGTGCTAGATTAGGTTTGGTTGCAGGTTTAGATTTGGCACAGGCAAACAGACTTACCTATCATCCAGTAGTAAATTTTTTCTTATATATTTTGGCAGAACTTGCTATTATTGCTACCGATTTGGCTGAGGTTTTGGGTATGGCAATAGGGCTTAATTTACTCTTTAATATAGATTTACTCTGGGGAGTTTCCATTACAGCATTAGACACTTTTTTGATATTCTTTTTAATAGGAAAAGGTATGCGAAAGATGGAAGCCTTTATTATAGGTTTGATATTTATAATAGGCGCTTCATTTTTTGTAGAAATGTTCTTAGCAAAACCCGATTTAGGAGAAATAATGGGCGGATTTATACCGCATTTACCCAACGAAACCGCTTTGTATATCGCTATAGGAATAATAGGCGCTACAGTTATGCCTCATAATTTGTATTTACATTCTGCCTTAGTACAAACTCGTAAATTTGGTAATGATAAAGCCTCATTAAAACAAGCTATCCGATTTAATTTTTTTGATTCGGTTATTGCTTTGAATTTAGCCTTTTTGGTAAACGCAGCGATACTAATTCTTGCAGCAGCTACGTTTTATAAATCAGGTAATTTTCAAATTGCAGAAATAGAAGATGCTTATCGCTTTTTAGAACCCTTATTAGGAACAAAACTTGCACCAATACTCTTTGCAGTAGCACTTATTGCAGCAGGACAAAGTTCTACGCTTACCGGGACACTTGCAGGGCAAATCGTGATGGAAGGTTATCTGAATATCCGTATTTCTCCTTGGGTACGAAGGCTTATCACGCGCTTGCTTGCTATTATTCCAGCTATATTGGTTATTGTGTTAATGGGGAAGGAGCATGTAGGCGAATTGCTTATTTTTAGTCAAGTGGTTTTGAGTTTACAGCTTGGTTTTGCCATTATACCTTTGATACATTTTGTAAGTAATAAAAAACAGATGGGCTCTTTTGCTATTAAGCTGCCAACTAAAATATTGTCTTGGTTGGTCGTGATTATTATTGTAGGTCTAAATATAAAGTTAGTTATTAATGAATTTGATACTTGGATACAGGCAGATATGAACCCATTTATTATCTATGGTTTGATTTTTCCAATAGTGATTTTGGTATTTGTACTATTACTTTATACTACATTTATACCTGTAATACGTAAAGTAGCTTCAAAATCATTAGCATTACATAATGAATTGTCATTAGAAACACTAGCTGCAGTTTCTTATGATAAAGTAGGTTTAGCTATTGACTTTTCGGGGATGGAGAGCCAAATTATTCAAGCAGCGTTATCATTTGGTAATAAAAATACGGTTTATTATTTGATTCACGTAGTAGAATCTGCCACGGCACGCCTTTGGGATGATGGCTCTGAAGATGCCGAAACCAAACAAGATATTGCTATGTTAGAGCAAGTAAAACATTATTTGGAACAGAAAGGCTATAAAGCGTGTATCAATATTGCTTACGGCAAGCCAGCTCATGCTATTGCAAAAGTGGCTAATGATGAAGCGTTTGATTTAGTTATTGTAGGTTCTCATGGTCACAAATGGTTTAAAGATATTTTATTTGGAGA
>CAYPAK010000071.1:0-1416 GCA_964408665.1 uncultured Flavobacteriaceae bacterium
CCAAATATTGCAGTAGATGCAATGAATGAAATGGGTGACACATTCAAAGTAAATATCTTTGAAGAAGCAGTAAACAACAAGAAAAAAGTATTATTATTTTGGTATCCAAAAGATTTTACTTTTGTATGTCCAACAGAAATTAGAGCATTTCAAGAAGCTTTACCAGAATTTGAAAAAAGAAATACTATCGTAATCGGTGCATCTGTAGATACTGCAGAAGTACATTTTGCTTGGTTAAACACAAGCAAAGATAATGGTGGAATTGAAGGCGTAACATTCCCTTTATTAGCAGACACCAATAGAAATCTTTCTGCTTTACTAGGTATATTAGATGCTGAAGAAACATACAACGATGAGATGGACGAGGTGCTTATAGAAGGTTCTTATGTTACTTACCGTGCAACATACCTTATAGATGAAGAAGGTAAAATATTCCACGAAAGTGTAAACGATATGCCACTTGGTAGAAACGTAAACGAATACTTACGCCTTGTAGATGCTTATACACACGTACAAGAAAAAGGAGAAGTATGCCCTGCTAACTGGGAAGAAGGAAAAGATGCAATGCAAGCAACACGTGATGGTGTAGCTGATTACCTAGCAAAGCACTAAAACTTACATTAGCAAAATAGTAAGGTTAGAGCCTTACTATTTTGCTTACTTTTATAAAATTTAATAAAAAACAACAAGTAATGATACAAGAATTAGCAACAGATAATTTACACGAAATCATAAACGAAAACCCTGTGGTTTTGGTTCAATTTATAGCTACATGGTGTGGAAACTGCCGTATTATGAAGCCCAAATTCAAAAAAATAGCAGCAGATTATCCAGAAGTACCTTTTGTACTTGTAGATGCTGAAAAGTTTCCAGAGTCAAGAAAACTTGCTCAAGTAGATAACTTACCTACTTTTGCATCATATAAAGACGGAAAACAAGTAAACCAAGTGCAGACTAATAAATTTGATGTATTAAAAGACTTTGTAGCCGAAGTACTCTAAAAAAAATAAATTATGCGACTTCCTATTATAAAACACTTAACTACTTTTATAGAAAATAATGATGAGGACTACCTTATAGAAACCATCGAGGTATTAGAAGATTTAACCGAAGCTAAAGGTATAAAAGATGAAGAGCTAGACGTTATTGGCGAATTGATATCTAATATGTATGGTGCTTTAGAAGTACAAAAAGAAATCAAAAAAGGAGTATCTAAAAAAGAAGCCCTCAATGGATTTATGAAACGAGTTCTTGGTGCTATTGATAAATAATTATTAGCAGTCAAAAAAAAGATGTAAGACCGCTTTACTTTAAAAGTAAGAAAACCTTTAGCTTAAATTTAACTCAGGGTTTGTTAATTTAAAATAAAGCTATCTTCGGTACATGAGATGCTGAATCAAGTTCAGCATGACGTTT
>CAYPAK010000071.1:1516-8031 GCA_964408665.1 uncultured Flavobacteriaceae bacterium
TATTGCCTATTTAGAAACTCTAGAAGTCATCAGTGTAACAAAAAACACTACAGATATAGAACTTACAGGCATCAAAATAGCCGCTACAACGGGAGACAAATCACCCAAGACAGCAAAAGAAAGTCCAATAATATTATACAAAAATGAGATAATAAAGCTTACTATAATAATAGTTCGTGTTTGTTTTGCTTTTTTTAAATATGCTGGTAATTCTTTAAATATGCTAGCATCAATTATGGCATCACAAGCTGGAGAAAATACATTTACGTCCTCGGAAATAGCAATACCAACATCACTTTTTGCCAAAGCACCTGCATCGTTTAAACCATCGCCAAGCATCATAACTACTGCACCTTTTTCTTGTAACTGCGCTACATAATCTAGCTTATCTTGTGGTTTTTGATTAAATACATAAGTAACTGATTTCGGCAAAATACGCTCCAAATATGATTTTTCGCCTGCATTATCACCAGAAAGCACTACAAGCTTATAATTTTTATTTAACGAATTAAAAACTGCTTGAACACCTTCTCTATAGTTATTTTTATATACAAAATGACCATATACATTACCAGCTATTGCAATATAAACTTTTGTGTTTAGGTCATCATTCACTTCATTTAGTGCTAAAAAACTTGAAGAACCAATTTTAACCAATTCTCCAGAAATTTCGCCTTGAATTCCTTTACCTAATAACTCTTTAAAATTGGTCACCGTAACCGTTTCTACCTCTTTTAAAGAATCATATATTTTTCTACTCAAAGGATGATTTGAAGCCCTAAGCACTGATTTAATCAGTATTTTTTGTTGCTCATTGAGCGGTGTTCCATTATAAGTAACAACACTGTTCTTTGAAGTGGTTAGGGTTCCTGTTTTATCAAAAATAATAGTATTCAAATGCGTCATACGCTCTATAACTTCTGTATTTTTCAGATAAAAACCTTTTTTACCAAAAAGTCGAATGGTATTTCCTAAGGCAAATGGCGCAGCTAAAGCCAAAGCACAAGGACATGCAACTATCAAAATAGCTGAAACCACAGGGAAAATTAATTTTATATCATGAAAATACCAATAAGCTCCAGCCAAAAATGCAACTCCTAAGATTACTGCTGTAAAATATTGACTAATACTATCGGTTAATGATTTGAAATTCTTGCTATATGTTTTATCAAAAACAGCATTAGACCACATCTGAGTCAAATAACTATTTTCTACTGATTTGGTTGCATCAACCTCTATAGCTTCTCCTACTTGTTTTCCACCTGCAAACAACGTATCTCCATTTTTTTTCAACACAGGATTTTGCTCGCCTGTAACAAAGCTATAATCTATTAAAGCCTCTTTACTTATCAAAATACCATCTACAGGAATAAGCTCTTCATTGCGTATAAGTAGCCTATCTCCTGCTTTGATGTCATAAACTTGTTTTACAGACTCCACTCCTTTTACTATAGCCGTTACCGCAATAGGAAAATAGGATTTATAATCGCGCTCAAAAGACAAATAATTATAGGTTTGCTGTTGGAAATATTTACCCAAAAGCAAAAAGAAAACCAAGCCTGTTAACGAATCAAAATAACCTTGCCCCACTCCAGAAACTACATCGTAAACACTACGTATAAACAACACTAATATCCCTAAAGAAATAGGCACATCAATATTAAGGATTTTACTACGTAAGCCTTTATATGCAGAAACCAAATAGCCACGCGCTGAATAAAAAACCACAGGAATACTATATAATAGCATTAAAATACGAAACAAGGGTTTGTATTTATCTAACCAAAAGCCGTGACTTTGTGTATATTCAGGAAAAGACATCAGCATTACATTACCAAAGGCAAATGCAGCTATTGCTAATTGATAAATAAGCGTACGGTTCACCTTTTTCTTTCCTGCCTCAAGGCTATCTAAGCTAATATATGGCTCATAACCTATAGAACTCAGCAAAACTACAAGCTCTTTGATAGTTACCTTGTCTTTGTTAAACGTTACCCGAAATGTCTTTTTAGGAAAATCAACTATTCCGTGTGTAATATTAGGATTAAGTTTATCTAAATTTTCTAAAACCCAAATGCAAGAACTACAATGCATATGCGGAATGTAAAAACTAGCAATTGTAGTGTTTCCGTCAGAAAATGAAATTAACTTCTCTTGGATTTCTTTATTATCCAAATAATCGTATTTCCCTGCTAATTCTTTAGGAATATTCCCAGGATTTGATTCAAAATCATAATAACAACTAAGCTCATTTTGGTTTAATATTTCATAAACCGTCTTACAGCCATTACAGCAAAAATCTTTATCATCAAACTGAATAGCATCTTTATCGCAACTTGCTCCACAATGATAACATGAATTAGACATATCTCTTCTTAACTATTTTATGCAAAGATACTACAAATAAAAACTGTTTAAAGTCATTTTTTAAGTAATAATAGTTACAAATAACTCTTAATATTTTTGTAAATTTGTAATCTATACTAAAAATAAAAAAATGGAATCTAAATGTAGTCTTTGTATTGTAAAAAAAATGGGAGCGCTTCACCAGCTTAATAAAGAAGAACTAAAGCATTTATCTCAAGTAAAAGAAGATTTGAGCTTTAAAAAAGGAGATGCTATTTTTGAAGAAGGAAAAACCATAAGCGGCATTTATTGTCTAAAAGATGGTAAATGCAAACTTTCCAGATTAACAAGCAATGGTAAAGAACAAATAGTACGCTTTATAAAAGGAGGTGACTTAGTAGGTTATCGTTCTCTATTTAATGATGAACCCGTTACGTTAACAGCTTCAGCATTAGAAGATATGGAAGCGTGTTTTATCCCAAAAGAAGAAATAATGCATTTAGTATCTATTAATAATAAATTTGCAATGGGTATGCTCAAAGAAGTTTGTCACGTATTAAAAATTACTAACGACTCTTTAGCCAAAATGGCTCAAAAATCCGTTAAAGAACGTCTTGCTGACACGCTACTTGCATTAGAAGAAACTTTTGGAACTACTGCCGAAGGCGCTATAGACCTAAAACTAACTCGTGATGAATTAGCAAGTTATATTGGTACAGCTACAGAATCTGCCATACGCCTTATTTCAGAACTAAAAAAAGAAGGTATAATTACTATAAAAAATAAAATGATAACCATAAAAGACAAAGAACTTCTAATTCATATCTCCGAAGGCTTTAAGTTATAGTTTTTTTTAATTGTAAAATAAAGGATAAATAGTATATTTGCGCCTTAATTAATTTATCATTAAAGTATCCATGATTAAAATCACATTACCAGACGGTAGCATAAAAGAATATGCAAAAGGAACAACTCCTATGGAAGTTGCTAAATCCATAAGTGAAGGATTGGCAAGAAACGTAATCAGTGCCAAGTTTAACGACAACACTGTAGAGACCACAACGCCTTTGACCACCGATGGTAGTTTAACCTTATTTACTTTTAATGATGACGAAGGAAAAGCGGCATTTTGGCATTCTTCGGCTCACGTGCTAGCACAAGCATTAGAAGCACTTTACCCAGGGATAAAACTAACTATAGGACCCGCTATAGAAGCTGGTTTTTATTATGATGTAGATTTTGGAGAATACCAAGTGTCTGATAAAGATTTTGTAACTATCGAAAAAAAGTTCTTAGAATTAGCTCGCGAAAAAAATAATTTTGAAAAGAAAGCCGTAAGCAAAGCCGATGCTTTAAAACGATATCAAGCTGAAGCTAATGACTATAAAATTGAACTTATAGAAAACCTTGAAGATGGCGAAATCACATTTTGTGACCACGGAAACTTTACCGACTTATGTCGTGGAGGGCACGTACCAAACACAGGAATACTAAAAGCTATAAAAGTATTGAGCATTGCAGGTGCATATTGGCGAGGTGATGAAAAAAATAAACAACTAACACGTGTTTACGCTATTTCATTTCCAAAACAAAAAATGCTTACCGAATACCTAGCAATGCTAGAAGAAGCAAAAAAACGTGACCATAGAAAATTAGGAAAAGAACTAGAGCTTTTTACATTCTCTAGCAAAGTAGGACAAGGACTTCCGCTTTGGTTGCCTAAAGGAGCTGCATTACGCAAACGTCTAGAAGATTTCTTAACCAAAGCACAAGTTGAAGGCGGTTACGAGCAGGTAATCACGCCACATATTGGGCAAAAAGAACTTTATGTAACTTCTGGTCATTACGAGAAATATGGTGAAGATAGTTTTCAGCCTATCAAAACACCAAAAGATGGTGAAGAATTTTTATTAAAACCTATGAACTGTCCGCATCACTGCGAAATATACAATAGTAAGCCTTGGAGTTACAAAGACTTACCAAAACGATTTGCAGAGTTTGGAACCGTTTATAGATATGAACAAAGTGGTGAGTTACACGGTTTAACACGAGTGCGTGGCTTTACACAAGATGATGCACATATTTTCTGTACACCAGACCAATTGGATGAAGAATTCAAAAAAGTTATTGATTTGGTTATGTATGTATTTACTACTTTAGGATTTAGTAACTATACTGCACAAGTATCTTTGCGAAGTAAAGAAGATAATGATAAGTATATCGGTAGCGAAGAAAATTGGAAAAAAGCAGAAAATGCTATTTTACAAGCTGTAAAAGATAAAAAATTGAATTATGTAGTAGAACATGGCGAAGCAGCATTCTATGGCCCTAAATTAGATTTTATGGTTAAAGATGCGCTAAACAGAAGTTGGCAGCTAGGAACTATACAAGTAGATTACAACTTACCTGAACGCTTTGAATTAAGTTACAAAGGCTCTGATAATGAGCTTCATAGACCTATAATGATACATCGAGCACCTTTTGGTTCTATGGAACGATTTATCGCTATTTTGCTAGAACATACAGGCGGAAATTTCCCACTTTGGCTTTCTAATGAGCAAGTTATTATACTGCCAATTAGTGATAAATATGAAAAATATGCCAAAAAAGTTTTAAATACGCTAAAAAATAACGAAATTCGCGCCGTAATAGATTCACGTACGGAGAAAATTGGTAAAAAAATTCGCGATGCCGAATTACAAAAAATACCATTTATGCTTATAGTAGGTGAGCAAGAACAAGAAAATGGCACGGTTTCTGCCAGAAAACATAAAGAAGGTGATTTAGGCTCTTCAACTATAGAAGCATTCGTGAAAAAGATGCAACTAGCCATTGAAGAATCTAAAACAGCTTATAGTAATTAATTATATAGTATAACTGACCTCAAAGAGGTTTATTAAATTTAGTAGTCATAGCAATAAGAAGAAGAAGGGTTAGAAGACCTTGGAGAGTAATTCAGGAAGACAAGCATCGTATAAACGATAAGATAATTTGTCATGAAGTTCGTTTAGTTGGCGATAATGTAGAACCTGGTGTTTTCAAAACACGAGAAGCATTACGTATGGCACAAGAAATGGGATATGATTTAGTAGAAATTTCTCCTAAAGCAGACCCGCCTGTTTGTAAAATTATGGAATATAAAAAATTCCTTTTTGAGCAGAAAAAACGCGATAAAGCCTTAAAATCTAAAGCTACAAAGGTAACCGTTAAAGAAATCCGTTTTGGACCACAAACCGATGACCACGATTATCAATTCAAAAAGAAACATGCCATTAAATTTTTATCTGATGGTGCTAAGCTAAAAGCATATGTTTTTTTTAAAGGACGTTCTATAATCTTTAAAGACCAAGGAATGATTCTTTTATTAAAACTAGCGCAAGATCTAGAAGAATATGGCAAGGTAGAACAAATGCCAAAATTAGAAGGAAAGCGTATGATAATGTATATCGCTCCTTTAAAAAAGAAATAAAGTATTAAAGTAGATATAATCACAAAAAAGAGAGAAAATGCCGAAAATGAAAACAAAATCCAGTGCTAAAAAACGTTTTAAACTAACGGGTTCTGGTAAAATCAAGAGAAAGCATGCTTTTAAGAGTCATATTTTGACAAAAAAATCTAAAAAGCGTAAATTAAAATTAACTCATGCTACGCTTGTCCACAAATCGGATGAGAAAAGCATAAAAACTCAATTAAGACTAAAATAATCTTAAAAGAGTTCAGGTAAACAACAAAATTATTAACCATGGAACAGTGCAAATAGACAAAGTGTTTTTAACTAAACCGCCTGTTACAAAAAACAATTAAAATTATGCCAAGATCAGTAAATGCAGTGGCTGCAAGAGCCCGAAGAAAAAAGATTTTGAAACAAGCCAAAGGATACTTTGGTCGTAGAAAAAACGTTCATACAGTTGCAAAAAATGCGGTTGAAAAAGGATTAGTATATGCTTATAGAGACCGTAGAAATAAAAAGAGAACTTTCCGTGCACTTTGGATTATGCGTATAAACGCAGGAGCTAGACTATACGGAATGACTTACTCTCAATTTATGGGAAAAGTAAAAGCTAACAACATCGAATTGAACCGTAAGGTTCTTGCAGATTTAGCAATGAACAACCCAGAAGCTTTTAAAGCAATCGTTGAGAAAATAAAATAACTGTTAAACAAACCAG
>CAYPAK010000072.1:0-2841 GCA_964408665.1 uncultured Flavobacteriaceae bacterium
TGCATAAGCAGTAATACGCATAGACCATTGTTTCATTTTTTTCTGTACTACAGGATGTCCACCACGCTCTGAAACACCGTTTACTATTTCATCATTAGCAAGTACTGTTCCTAATTTTGGACACCAGTTTACACTTGTATCACTAAGGTATGTTAGTCTATATTTTAAAAGAAAAGCTTGTTTTTCATTAGCTGAAAAATTAGCCCAATCAGCAGCTGTTATTTCTTGAGTATCGGTATCACAAACGGCATTTATAGAGGCGTTTCCTTCTTGCTCAAAAACACTAATTAATTCACTTATTGGTTTTGCTTGGTTAGCATCTTTACAATAGTATGAATTAAATAGTTCGGTAAAAATCCATTGTGTGTGTTTATAAAAGTCAGGGTTAGAAGTACGCACTTCTCTAGACCAATCAAACGAAAAACCTATTCTATCGAGTTGTTTTCTATAGGTTTTTATATTCGTTTCTGTTGTTTTAGCAGGGTGTTGACCTGTAAGAATAGCATATTGCTCTGCAGGCAACCCAAAACTATCATAACCTTGTGGGTGTAACACATTAAACCCTTTGTGGCGCTTATAGCGCGCATAAATATCACTTGCAATATATCCTAAAGGATGACCAACATGCAAACCTGCACCACTTGGGTAAGGAAACATATCTAAAGCATAAAATTTTGGCTTATCACTATGGTTTACTGCTTTAAAACTTTGATTATCAGCCCAAAATTTTTGCCATTTTTCTTCTATTTCGTTATGGTTATAATGCATATTGTTGTGTTTATATCTATATAAAGTCTTTATTTACGAAGCACAAAGATAAAACTATTATTAAAATAAAACTGTTATTTTCTAATCGTATAATAGCTTAAAACACTTAGTTTGTTTTTTATAATTAAAAGAAATATTATGCTTTGCATAATATTTTTAACTTTTATGCTATTAATTAATAATAGTTAGATATATTTGCCTTTCCAGAACACTATTTTGTATTAAAACTTAAATAATATATAATATGAGTAAAACACATTCATTTCACATTCCAGTTATGGGTATTGCATATACTATAGATACACCGCTAAAAGTGGCACAATATGGTATTGATGCGGTTATTTCTCTTGTTGATGATATTTTATTAGAGAAATTACGAAAAATGTATAGCGAGAAGTTTGAATTAGATTTTGAAGAAATTTCAAATAAAGCTGCCGATTTTCGTGCAAAAAGAATTACAGCTTATCTTGATTTAATTCAAGACCTAACGGTTAAAAAATTCAATTCATTTAAAGAATCTACAAGTGAAATAACAAAATATTTTGATATGCTTCCTGATACAGCAAGTATAAAAAAAGAATTTAAAGCTCTTACTGAAAAACATTTTGATTTAGATGAAATAAAATCATGGTTAAATGCTAATCTTAACTTAGGAAGTATTGATGTTAATATTATGACTAAAGTTGATAAAGCAAATTACCTAAAAGGAGAACAATTACCTACAGAATATAACGATGCACATGCGGCACTACGTGGTTTTGCTAATAGCAAACTAAAATCATCATTAATATTATCAGCAGGAATGAGTCCGCGTCTTTACAGTTATTTAGAAAATTTTGAAGACTTTTTTCCTAATGAATCAGGAGAATTAAAGAAAAAAATAGTACTTAAAGTAAGTGATTACCGTTCGGCATTTATACAAGGTAAATTTTTGGCTAAAAAAGGAATTTGGGTGTCAGAATACCGTATAGAATCAGGGCTTAATTGTGGAGGTCACGCCTTTGCTACCGATGGTTTTCTTATGGGTCCAATCCTCGAAGAATTTAGAAACAACAGAGACTATTTAATAGATACCGTTCACGAAATACTTATAGAATCCTTAGCAAGTAAAGGTAAAGCGGTTCCAAAACAGAAATTAGCTTTAAAAGTAACTGCACAAGGCGGTGTAGGAACAAGCGAAGAGCATAACACATTATTAGATTACTATAAAGTAGATAAAGTAGGTTGGGGTTCTCCTTTCTTGCTAGTTCCTGAAGCTACTACCGTAGATGATGCTACACGAAAACAACTTGTAGCAGCAAAAGAAAAAGATTTATATTTAAGTGGTATTTCGCCACTTGGCGTTCCTTTTAATAGCCTTCGTGGTAATACCAAAGATGTAGCAAAACAAGCGCTTATTGATAAAGGAAGACCTGGAAGTTCTTGTCCTAAAGAATTTTTAAAATCAACTACCGAATTTACCGATAAAGCAATTTGTACTGCTTCTAGACAATATCAAAAGTTAAAACTAGAAGAACTAGACACATTAAATTTACCTAAAGATGCTTATGATAAATCATTTTTTAAAATCACCGAAAAATCCTGTATTTGTACAGGTTTGGGAACAGCAGCATTATTAGAAAACGATATAGATACACGAGTAGAAGGTTCAGGAATATCGGTTTGTCCAGGACCTAACTTAGCTTATTTTTCAAAAACAGTTGCTTTAGAAGATATGATAGGACATATTTATGGTAAAAAAGAAACACTTTCAAGTAGCAATAGACCAAACCTTTTTATAAAAGAACTAGGTTTATACTTAGATTACCTTAAAAATGCAATCCAAGATTCTAAAGAATATGTAACTAAAAAGGAACAAAAGTATTTAGAGAAATTTGCTAAAAACTTAGCTACTGGAATTACCTATTATCAAAGTTTTTTTGAAAACAACTTTAAAGCTAAGAAAGCACAAATAATAAGTGATTTGACTTTATGTAAAGAAGAATTAACAGTTTTACAAGAATCGATAGAAAGTTTAAAACTTGTTTTAGTGTAACGAAGTTTTATTTTTATAAAATTTTAAAAGAGGTCTAT
>CAYPAK010000072.1:2941-7943 GCA_964408665.1 uncultured Flavobacteriaceae bacterium
CCGTTAGAAACACTACGCATAGTAAGTGTTGTGCTATGATTGGCAATATCATTAATATCTCCTAGAATAAATCTATAAATAATACTTGGTGAAAAATGAATATGTTTGCTTATTTTTACTTTTTTTAAGCTATGTCTTATTTGAAAAAAAGCGTATTGATCTGCAAAAAACTGTGCTTTTTCCATGGTTTCAAATTTACTTAGTCCTGCTATATTAAAACTATTAGGAAATTTTCTGCCAACACCAACATTACCTCGTCCGCCAAAAAGATGTGTAATAGGTAGTTCGCCTTGAGAAACTCCCATCATAAACGTAAAATCGGTATTTCCTAGCCCAGTGCTTAATCGTTCTAACATTTTTATTTCAAATTTTCCAAAATCAAAATCACTATTACCTAAACTTTTAGTTAGCTGTACTGTGATTTTTGGGTAGGCGTTTTGTAGTGTTATTTTACCATTTGGCGTGTTCATATATGTAGCAAAAGGATTCCATTGAATACCAAGTTTTGCAAGCGTTAAATCATATTCGCCCAAAACATGGGTTGTAGCAGAGTTATAAACATAAGGAATAGTGTTTTCTATCTTGTTATAATCTATTT
Organism: uncultured Flavobacteriaceae bacterium; assembly: GCA_964408665.1. Taxonomy (GTDB): domain Bacteria; phylum Bacteroidota; class Bacteroidia; order Flavobacteriales; family Flavobacteriaceae; genus JALSVQ01. The sequence continues at coordinate 3,540 of CAYPAK010000072.1, forward strand.
GTAGTCGTGTTGCCACATTACTGCGTAAATCGTGTTTAATATATGCGGAGGTAGTTCTATTATTATAGAAAAACTGATTATTTAAAAAGCTTAAGTCTTGTACAAAAAGTTGCTCTTTGTCGGTTATAAAAACGCTTGAGTTTATTGCGTAAACATCATCGGTATAATTTACACCAAACCACGTATTGGTATTTTTGTTTAAACGTACTGATAAACCACCGTGGTAATTGAATTTTTTATTTCCAAAACCATAAGCGGCATAAGCATCTGCTACATATTTTCTAGATATGTTTTCATTAGTTTTACCACCAATTCCCAATCGAAAACCTTCGTAACGATTATAATTAAATAATTTATTAATATTAATATCTATATATTTAGTAGGAAAATAACCGTGAAGCAGTTTACGTCCTTGATTTATTTTCTTCTCAATACCCTCTTCTTTAACAAGACTATCCATTACAACATAGGTTTCTTTACCTCGTAAAGTAATGCTATCTGTGCGGTATTTATTCCAAAAAGCAGCAGTACGGTTTGCTGAATTATCATCAAATTCAATAGCACTAGATACATTTTTTACTTTTAAGGGCTCGTTGAGTTTTATATTAAAATTATTAGTTTTTATAGACAAGTACATGGCTTGTTGGTTTTTGTTCAGTAACTCATTATGTTTAATGAGTGTACTATCTTTTTTAGCAGTGTTTGTGTTATTACTACCTACACGAACCATTCCTCCAAAAAAATTAGATTCTCCTGCACCTTCTCCTTTTTTTATAAGCAATTCCATATTTTCTGGAAACCATATCTGTTCATTAGGATGATATGTAAAATCTTGCTTTGCTTTTATATTTATTGCTCCTTTGAGCTCAGCAAGTACTTTCGTAAGTGCAAACTCTTTGTTCTCTAGATAAAGCAACCCTTCTATTCCTTTTGTTTTTATTGTTGCTTTTTGTTTAAAATGAATTAAGAAAACACTATCTTTTGAGCTAATTAAGGTGTCTAGTATTTTATAATTATAGGTTTTTAATCCTTTATTAGTAATAGGGTTTATATAGTCAGCCCCCATAATGGTATAAGTGTCTTCATAGAACGAGAAATCTTGAAATTTTAAAGCAAAAAGCTCATAAATAGGTTGTTTAAACCCTGCCATATGTGTTGCTAAAACCGTTTCTTTACGACCTACATGACGCTTGTATTTTATTTCACTAGCTTTTTCGGTCATATAAAAATGACTACGAATAAGTGTTTTTTTAAGTTCATAATTGGTAGAATCTAAATGCATAACGCGTTTTCCTTCCTTGTTTTTTATATAAACGGTGTCTATAGATGATTGTATAGAATCAGGATTAGCGGTTACTACTAGTTTTTCATAACTATCATAGTTATAATAATCTAGACTTTTTATATCATTTTCTTTTCTATTAGCTATTGCGCCTTTAATGTATTTTAAAGCTGGGTTTTCTTTAGCTATAAGTACAACCTCTGCCAGTTTGTTTGCCTTTGCTTCTAATGTTATTGTTAAATAGTTCTTATCAAATTTAGTAGTTTTTTGAGTTTTAAAACCAACATAAGAAACATATAAAACACTTGGTTTTTCTTTTAAATTTAAAGTAAACTCACCATCAACAGTAGTCATTGTGCCGTGTTTGCTATCAGTATAAACATTAGCAAAAGGTAAAGGATTCTGTTGTTCATCTAGCACAATACCGCGTAAAACTTCTTGACTAAACAGTAAGCTATGAATAAGAATACTAAGAATTAAAAGTGTTTTTTTCATAATAATAGTTTACTACTATTTATATAACGCATCATTTTTTAAATAGTTTCTACAAAACTACTTTTTTATATAAAAAAAGCACCCTGTTTAAGAATGCTTTAACTATCATTTGTGATTTTTTTATTAAACTTTCATAATATCAGCTTCTTTTACAGCCAATAATTCTTCTGTTTTTTTAGAGAACGAATTGGTTAATTTTTGTACCGCTTCTTCTTCGTTTTTTAGTAAATCTTCCGAAAGGTCTAGTTTTTTTAGTTCGTGTAAAGCGTCTCGTCTGGCATTACGAATACTTACTTTAGCATGTTCTGCTTCAGACTTAGCTTGCTTTACTAATTCTTTACGGCGTTCTTCAGTAAGCATTGGCACATTGATTATGATACTTTCTCCATTATTCATTGGGTTTAGTCCAAGGTTTGCATGCATTATACCTTTTTCTATTTCTTGTATCATAGATTTTTCCCAAGGCTGTACAGATAGTGTACGAGCATCAGGTGTGTTTATATTAGCCACTTGACTTAATGGTGTTTGTGAACCATAATAATCTACCATTACACTTTTTAGCATTACAGGAGATGCTTTTCCTGCACGTATTGAGGTAAATTCATTTTCTAAATGCGCAATTGCTTTTTGCATTTGTTCTTTGGTGTCGTCTAGGATAAGTGCTACTTCTTCGTTCATTGTTTTTTTATTATAAGTAATTGGTCAAAAATACAAAATCATTAATTATTATGCAATAACTGTTCCAAGGTCTTCTCCTTGCATTATTTTAGAAAAATTTCCTTTAGTGTTCATATCAAAAACTACAATAGGTAAGTTGTTTTCTTGGCTAAGCGTAAAGGCTGTTGTGTCCATAACTTTAAGTCCTTTTGCTAAAACATCTTTAAAACTTATGGTATTGTATTTTTGTGCATCGGCGTTTTTCTCAGGGTCTTTGTCATAAACACCTGCTACACGTGTTCCTTTAAGAATCACATCGGCATTTATTTCTATGGCACGTAAAACAGCTGCGGTATCTGTAGTAAAATAGGGATTTCCTGTTCCTCCTCCAAAAATAACAACCCGCCCTTTTTCTAAATGACGCACTGCTCTTCGTTTGATAAAAGGTTCTGCTACTTGCTCCATTTTTATAGCAGTAAGTAAGCGTGTTTTCATTCCAGCATCTTCACAAGCGCTTTGTAAGGCTAAACCATTTATAATGGTTGCTAACATACCCATATAATCGCCTTGTACTCTATCCATTCCTTGACTTGCACCTGCAACGCCACGAAAAATATTTCCACCACCAATAACAAGTGCCACTTCTACACCACTATCTACTACTTTTTTAATATCTTTAGCATATTCAGCGAGACGTATAGGATCTATTCCATATTGTCTGTCGCCCATTAAGGCCTCTCCACTTAGTTTGAGTAATACGCGTTTGTATTTCATAGTTTAAAAATTATTTATACAAAGGTAACCTAAATTTTTAATTTAGTTTTTATTTTTAGCTGATAAAACGATCTTTTTTTCTTTAAAACAGTGTCTAAAGCTGTCGCATTTAAACAGTCAATATTAGTTTTATCACCAAAAAACCACCTACTAATATAAGCAAAAAAACATATTTTTATTTTTAAAACATAATTCTATTTTATTTTGTATCTTTGCACCCTCAAAATCAGCACCTTTAAAGTTGTTTTAATTAGCTGATTAAAAAAAACGAAAAAAATAGCATTATGAAAGTAAAAACTATTTTGGTTTCTCAGCCAGCGCCTACTTCGGAAAACTCTCCGTATTTTAGTTTGGAAAAAAAGTTAAAATTAAATATTGATTTTAGGTCTTTTATCCACGTGGAAGGTTGTAGTGCAAAAGAAATTCGTGATCAAAAAATAGATTTAGCAGAATTTACAGCCGTTATTCTTACCAGTAGAAATGCTGCCGATCACTTTTTTAGAGTAGCAGAAGAAATGCGTTTTAAAGTTTCTGACGACATGAAGTATTTCTGTCAGTCTGAAGCTATTGCTAATTACCTTCAAAAATACATTGTATATAGAAAGCGTAAAATATATATTGGCGGAAGAGCATTTCAAGACCTAAGCAAACATATAAAGAAGCATGAAACAGAAAAGTTTTTGCTTCCATCATCAAACAAACTACAAGCATCAATACCAACACTGTTAGATGGCTTGAATATAAAATGGACAAATGCTACTTTCTTTAAAACAGTAGTAAGTGATTTATCAGACTTAAGTGATGTAAAATATGATATTTTAGTGTTTTTTAGTCCTTCAGGAATAGATTCTTTATTAAAAAACTTTCCTGATTATGAACAAGGAAAAACACGCATTGCTGTATTTGGAAAAACAACAGTAAAAGCAACAGAAGAAGCAGGTCTTCGTGTAGATATTATGGCGCCAACTCCAGAAACACCATCTATGACGATGGCTTTAGAAAAATATATAAAAGAAGTAAATAAAAAATAACGATATTCCATTAAGCAATATCGTTTAAAACAAAAAAGGAGCATTTAGTACTAAATGCTCCTTTTTTTGTTTTGCAATACGACTATTCTACTATAAATTTACGAACACCAATATGATGTGTTGTTTTTACTCGTATAAAATAAACGCCTTTGGTAAAAGAAGCTA
>CAYPAK010000073.1:0-7908 GCA_964408665.1 uncultured Flavobacteriaceae bacterium
TTAACAGTTACATATTTATAATTATAAAACCCTTGTTTTAAAAGCATAGTACATTCATATTTTTTACTTGTAGGATTATACTGCATCCTGTTTTTATCAGTAAGCGCCCAATCATTAAAAGCACCATAAACATAAACCGTTTCATCAGGGTTTACAGCAAAAGTTTCTAAAGAAAAATGCACATAAACATATTCTGCTTCTATAGTTAAATCATCTGCAGTACTTGAAGTGATTTTAAAATTACCATTAATATCAGGAAAATAGGTATAAGGCTTATTTTTACGCGCATAATTAGTATATAAATAATGATGATACATACCAGCGTCATCTTGTCTTACATGTGCTATATAATTGGTGTTAAGTTGATAGTCCTTACTCTCAAAATATAAAAATTCATTACCAGCTTTAAAATCTAAATTTCGCATATTATGATATAATAATTGATTTTCTCTAATAAATAAAGGTTTTATATTCTCTTTGATACTATTCCAGTCATTATTTTGTATTACGCTAAGTTTTATATATTCCATAGGATTTGGAATAGTAAAATTGGCATAATTAACCGTAACATTTACATTTTGGTCTTCAAAAAGTTGTCGGTTTGAGCGTTTTACAGTTCCACCTACAATAACTTTATTTTCATAAATCATAAAACGTCTTGAGAAAATAGGTTTATCTTCATTGTCTTCTTCGTAAACCGTTATGCTATAATTACCGCTTTTGGTAAGTGTAGTCAAATCATTAGGAAGTTCAAGCGTATAATGCACGTATGATTGTATCGTATTATACGAATAGCTGTATTCACTTATTTCATCGGATGCAAAGCCTGTAATATATTCAGAACTAAATAATGACGAAGCCGTCCAATCGCTATTATAATAGCTTATTTTGTAATAATATATTTTTTCATCAACTGTTAAATCATCAAAACTAAGGCTTAACTTACTGCCTAATTTAATAATAGGAATATTCCCTGTAGATTTACCAGCATTAATCTGTATTGTCTTAATGTTATCAGGAGGGATTACCGTTTTAAAGCTGTTTTGCGCATAATTATAAGGTAATAATGCTAGGAGTAAGAGAAGAGTAGTAATTTTTTTTAATTTCATCAGTTAATTTTTTTAAATAAACGCAAAATATGTACCAAATATTTTAAATTTCATAAAATTTAATAAAAATCAAAATTAAGTGTAATTTTTGTTACAAACTAATATATTTCTTAGTAAATTTGCAATGTTTAATAATTAAGTAATCTAATCAATATATTATGTCAAAGGACATTCGAATTAAAAAAGGCTTGGCTATCAACCTTGTAGGTGAGGCAAAGCAGGAAACTGCTCAAGCACCAAAATCGAAAATCTTTACCATAAATCCACCAGAATTTTTAGGAATTACACCTAAACTGCTTGCAAAAGAGGGAACTAAAGTGCTAGCTGGAGATGTTTTGTTTTATAACAAAGCACAAGAGCGTATGAAGTTTGTTTCTCCAGTAAGTGGTGTTGTCAAAGAAATAGTTCGTGGTGAAAGACGTAAGGTACTAAGCATCGTTATAGAAGCTGATGATACTATTGCGTATAAAGATTTTGGAAAGAAAGATGCTAAAAATGCATCTAGAGAAGAAGTAATTAACCAATTATTAGCAAGTGGAACTTGGGCGTTTGTAAACCAAAAGCCTTATGAAATCATTGCTAATCCAGAAGAAACACCTAAAGCGATTTTCATTTCTACATTTGATTCTGCACCATTAGCACAAGATTATAGCTATACGCTAAAAGAGGAAGAAAAAGCAATACAAGCAGCAGTATATGCCTTGTCAAAACTTACTAGTGGTAAAGTTTATCTAGGACTTGCTTCAGGAAGACCATCCGTTTTTGATAAAATAGAAGGTGTAGAAAAATACAAAGTTTCAGGAGTGCACCCTGCAGGAAATGTAGGTGTTCAGATTAATAAAATAAGTCCTATTAATAAAGGAGAACGAGTTTGGACTATAAAACCTGCAGATTTAGTAATACTAGGTAAAGTATTTACCGAAGGAAAATTTATAGCAGAGCGCACCATTGCATTAGCAGGAAGTGAAGTGAAAAGTCCACAGTATTATAAAACGATACTAGGTTCAGATTTAACCGCTTTATTTAATGATACTATAACTAATGATAATGTACGTATCATTTCAGGTAATGCATTAACAGGAACTGATATTAGTACCACAAAAACATTGACCTATACTGATAACACGATAAGTGTTATTCCAGAAGGAGATAAGCATCGTCTCTTTGGATGGTTACCATTCCTTACAGGAAATGACCGATTCTCTATGTCTAGAACAAATTTGTCTTGGCTAATGCCTAAAAAGAAATACGTTTTGGATACTAACTTAAATGGAGAAGAACGTGCATTAGTAGTAACTGGTGAAATGGAAAAAGTAATGCCTATGGATATCTTTCCTATGCAATTACTGAAAGCTATTTTGGTTGATGATATTGACAAAATGGAAGCGCTAGGTATTTATGAAGTTGCTCCCGAAGATTTTGCATTAATAGATTTTACAAATACATCAAAACTAGAAGCGCAAGATATTATTCGCTATGGTTTAGATTTAATGGTTAAAGAAGTAGGATAATGGGATTAAGAAAAACATTAGATAAATATAAAGTACACTTTGAAAAAGGTGGAAAATACGAAAAGTTTAAACCTGCCTTTGCAGGTATAGATACATTTTTATTTGTGCCAAACCACACTACAAAACGTGGTGCACACATACGTGATGTAATAGATTTAAAACGCTTGATGATTACAGTAGTATTTGCCCTTGTTCCAGCTACACTTTTTGGTATTTGGAATATTGGTCATCAGCATTTTTCACAGATAGCAGGAAGTGACATGTCATTTATGACCTTATTTTTATATGGTGCACTAAAATTTATCCCAATGGTAATCGTATCTTATGCGGTAGGACTAGGTATAGAGTTTTATTATGCTATTAAACGTGGACATGATGTAAATGAAGGCTACTTGGTTTCAGGAATGCTTATACCGCTTATTATGCCTGTAGATTTACCTTTATGGATGCTTGCTGTTTCAGTAGTTTTTGCTGTAATAATAGGGAAAGAAGTTTTTGGAGGAACAGGTATGAATATTATGAATCCTGCTTTACTAGCAAGAGCATTTGCATTCTTCTCGTACCCATCATATATGTCGGGAACTAAAATTTGGGTTGCCGATGGTTTGCAAAATGATGCAATTTCTGGAGAAACAATACTAGGAAAACTTGCCGATGGCAAAGTTGTAGATCACATTTATAGCACTTATGATATGTTTATGGGATGGATTCCTGGTTCAGTAGGAGAAACCTCAGTACTTATGATAGGACTAGGCGCTTTATTGTTATTAATATCAGGAGTAGCAAGCTGGCGTGTAATGCTATCTGCTATACTTGGAGGGGCGTTTATGGCTTTTATATTTAATGCTTTTGCAGTAGATGGAAATACATTAATGGCAATGCCTTGGTATCAGCATTTACTCATTGGAGGTTTTGCTTTTGGAATAGTGTTTATGGCTACAGACCCTGTTTCTGCAGCACAAACAACCAAAGGAAAATGGATTTATGGTTTTCTTATTGGTGTTTTTGCAATAATGATACGTGTATTTAACTCTGCCTATCCAGAAGGAGTGATGTTAGCGATATTATTACTTAATGTATTTGCACCAACTATAGATTATTTTGTAGTGCAAAGTAATATCAATGCAAGAAAAAAACGATGGGAAAACGCTAAAAAAGCATAATTATGAATAAAAATAGTAATACATATACACTAGGTTTTGCTGCCATACTTGTAACAGTAGTAGCAGCTTTGCTAGCATTCTTATTTATGAGTACTAAAGCAAAGTACGAAGCAAATAAGAAAAATGAGAAAATGCAAAACATCTTAGCTACTATTGGAGTAACTGTAGATCGTGATGCAGCAGCAGTGGAATTTGATAAATATATAAAGAAGCAACTAGCTGTAAAAACAGATGGAACTGTAGCTAATGGCATCAATGTTTTTGATATTAATCTAAAAAAGCAAGTTAAAAAAGATGCTAATGAGCAAGTTTTACCTTTATACATTGCAGAAAAAGACGGTAAAAAGTTTTATATAATTCCATTATATGGAGCAGGACTTTGGGATGCTATCTGGGGTTTTATCTCACTTAAAGATGATTTAAATACCGTAGTTGGTGTTAATTTTGATCACAAGGGAGAGACGCCAGGATTAGGAGCTCAAATTACCGAAAAATGGTTTCAAAAACAATACGAAGGCAAGCAATTATTAAAAGATGCTAATGCAGGACACACAACAAATAACTTTGTTTCTGTAGTAACCGTAAAAGGCGGAACACCAGCAAGTAACACTCACGGTGTAGATGCTATTTCTGGAAGTACTAAAACATCTGATGGTGTTACCAATATGCTTCAAGAACGTTTAGCACGTTATATGCCTTATTTTAAAACAATTAAAAAATAATATTATGGCAGAAAAAGAAGGACTTTTGTCAAAACGTAATTTGCAATTACTTAAAGACCCCTTGAACGATAATAACCCTATTAGTGTTCAAGTACTAGGAATATGTTCTGCATTAGCAGTAACAGTACAGCTAAAACCAGCAATAGTAATGGCTATATCAGTGATGGCTGTTGTTGCACTTAGTAACGTTATTATTTCTTTGATTAGAAATTTAATACCAGACAGAATACGTATTATCGTACAACTTGTAGTAGTTGCAGGTTTGGTAATTATAGTAGATTTAATACTAAAAGCATATGCTTATGATATTAGTAAAGAATTATCTGTATTTGTAGGGCTAATTATAACAAACTGTATTGTAATGGGACGTTTGGAAGCATTTGCACTTGCTAACGGGCCTTGGCGTTCATTTTTAGACGGTATAGGAAATGGTTTAGGTTATGGTTTAATTCTAATAGTAGTAGCTTTCTTTAGAGAATTACTAGGTTCAGGTAAACTTATGGGATTTGAAATATTAGGTCATAAAGGAAAAACAATAGCAGACTCAACAGGTCTTTATAGTATGGGATATGAGAATAACGGATTTATGTTACTTGCTCCAATGGCATTAATTGTAGTAGGAATTTACATCTGGATTCAACGTACGTATAACACAAAATTAATTGAAAACTAATAGCAATGGATTTATTAAATATATTTATAAAAAGTATCTTTATAGACAATATGGTATTCGCATTCTTCTTAGGAATGTGTTCATACCTTGCAGTCTCTAAAAAAGTATCTACGGCTATCGGTTTAGGAGCAGCAGTAGTGTTTGTATTAATGATTACTGTGCCGCTTAACTGGCTTTTGGATGAATACATCTTAAAAGCAGGAGCACTAAAATGGTTAGATCCAGAATTAGCAACTATGGACTTGAGTTTCTTAAGTTTCATTATGTTTATAGCAGTAATTGCCGCAATGGTGCAACTAGTAGAAATGATTGTAGAGCGTTTTTCGCCAGCATTATATAGCTCTCTGGGTATATTTTTACCACTTATTGCAGTAAACTGTGCTATTTTAGGAGGCTCTTTGTTTATGCAACAAAAAGCATTTACCTCATTATCAGAAGCATCAGTATATGGATTAGGTTCTGGTATTGGTTGGTTACTTGCCATTGTAGCTTTGGCAGCAATACGCGAAAAAATAGAATATTCAAATGTACCAAAACCATTAAAAGGCTTAGGAATTACCTTCATTATTACAGGGTTAATGGCTATTGCTTTTATGAGTTTTATGGGAATTAAATTATAACAGAAAATGGGAAGTACAATAATAACAAGTATCATAGCATTTTTAATAGTTACACTTATATTAGTAGTAATATTACTTGTTGCTAAAGCAAAATTAATGCCCTCAGGTAAAGTAAAAATACGCATTAATGGTGAGCGCGAAATAGAAGTAGAAACAGGAGGAACGCTATTAAGCACCTTAGGAAACAATAAAATATTTTTACCATCTGCCTGTGGTGGTGGTGGAACTTGCTTGCAATGTGAATGTCACGTACATTCAGGTGGAGGAGAAGCATTGCCTACAGAAATACCTAACTTCACACGTAAAGAACTAGCAGCAGGTGCTCGTTTAGGTTGTCAAGTAAAGGTAAAACAAGATATGGATATATCCATTCCTGAAGAAATTTTTGGAATTAAAAAATGGGAAGCAACCGTAGTTTCTAACTACAATGTTGCTACATTTATTAAAGAATTTATCGTAGAATTGCCAGAAGATATGGACTATAAAGCTGGTGGTTATATACAAATAGAAATTCCAAATACGGAGATTAACTATACAGACATGGACATTACCGCTCATCCTGAAGAACACCCTGGACAACCAGAGAAATTTAAAGGAGATTGGGACAAGTTCAAACTATGGCCATTAGTAATGAAAAATAGTGAAGACGTAGAGCGAGCATACTCTATGGCATCTTACCCTGCAGAGGGAAGACGTATAATGCTTAATGTACGTATAGCAACACCACCTTTTGATAGAGAAAAAGGCGGATGGATGGATGTAAATCCAGGAGTTGCCTCTTCGTATATTTTTAGTAGAAAACCAGGAGACAAAGTAATCGTTTCTGGACCTTATGGCGAATTCTTTATTAATGATAGTGATGCCGAAATGCTTTACGTAGGTGGAGGAGCAGGTATGGCGCCAATGCGCTCACACTTATATCATTTATTCAGAACCTTAAAAACAGGACGTAAAGTAACCTATTGGTATGGAGGGCGTTCTAAGGCAGAACTGTTTTATGTAGAGCACTTTAGAGCTTTAGAAAAAGATTTCCCTAATTTCAAATTTTACATTGCATTATCTGACCCTACAGAAGATGATAATTGGAAAGTAAAAAAAGACGTAAACGACACAGAGGGAGATGGGTTTGTAGGATTTATACACCAAGTGGTAATAGATCAGCACCTATCAAAACATGAAAATCCAGAAGATTTAGAATTATATTTCTGTGGACCACCACTTATGAACAAAGCAGTACAAAAAATGGGTGAAGACTTTGGTCTTGCCGATGAAAACATCCGATTTGATGATTTTGGAGGATAAACCTTATGTATTATAATATAAAAGCCTTGATTATATAAAGTAATCAAGGCTTTTTTTTGAAATAAAAAATTTCTTTTTACGTTTATAGCAAAAATTGAATTATGAAAAAACAAATTTTAATTATAGCAGCATTATTTGCTATCTCTTTTTACGGAACAGCACAACAAATAGCAGAAACTACTTTAGGAGTTCGCTTTGGTAATTACTCTTCAGTTTCTTTTCAAAAGAAATTATCCGAAAATACTCGCTTGGAGTTAAACGGGGGTTATCATGGCTACAAATATTATTCGGATATAAATATAGAAGGATTTTATCATATTGTTGCTGATGTTCCTTCTGTAGAAAATATGAATTGGTATTATGGAGCAGGAGCTGGTCTTGGATTTTGGAAATATGATAATAGTTATAATCCAAGTACTGGCTATAGTAGAAAAGGAACTTACTTGTATGCCGCAGGAGCTGTAGGTATTGATTATAAATTTAAAGATATTCCGTTGTTACTATCATTAGATGTACGCCCACAATTTGTAATTGGAGATTTTTATGATGGGCTGCATTTTGATGGAGGTTTAGGAATACGATATGTATTTGAATAAGCTAAGAATAAGCTAGTAAAAAAAGTCTTGAAAATTTATCTTCAAGGCTTTTTTAGATATTTTTTTACGAACTTTTAAGACTATTCTAGAACTGCTGACCACTAAAAACTATCAAGTTAACTAACGCACCTTAAGCTTATTCATAGCCGCTTTTTGACATTTTTCTTTGGCGTAACTAAAGCCATCGTGCCACCATTGTTTCATTTGCACCT
>CAYPAK010000074.1:0-7887 GCA_964408665.1 uncultured Flavobacteriaceae bacterium
TATTATGATTCTTTTGTTTCAAATAGGTATTCATCCCTCTAATTCCCTGCAATCCTCCTGTGTGAATTGCTAAAATTTTTGTGTTAGGTGCAAAGTAATCATTTTTTATCATATTTAATAATCCAAAGAGCATTTTTCCTGTATAAATTGGGTCTAGTGGAACATTCGTTCGCTTATAAAAGTCGTTCAGAAAAGTTACTAACTCCTCATTAATCTTTGCAAAACCACCAAAATGATAGTCTAATATTAAATTCCAATTCTCTTTTTGAGTATATTTTTTAATCAAATCATAATGAAAATCACCTTTCAAAGCAGGAAAACCCAAAACTTTTTGATGCTCCTTACTAGAATTGATAATTCCCGAAATAGTTCCTCCTGTGCCAATAGCGCAAGCTATATAAGCAAATTTAACATCTTTTTCTGTTAAAATCTCTTCACAGCCTTTTACGGCAAGAACATTAGTCCCCCCTTCAGGAATAAGATAAAAATCATTGAATTCTTTTTTCAAGTCTTTTATAAAAGAATCATTTTCCTTTTCTCGGTATTTGCTACGGCTAATAAATTTAAACTGCATACCCAATTCATTTGCTTGCTGTAAACTAGGATTCTCATTTAATGTTTTTTGCAAATCTAAAGCCAATTCATCACCACGAATTATACCTATAGTTTCAAACCCTTGCTCCTTCCCTGCTGCTGCAGTCGCTACAATATGGTTAGAATATGCGCCCCCAAAGGTAAGCAAAGTTGTTTTTTTTAATCGTTTTGCTTCTACTAAATTATATTTTAGTTTTCGTAGTTTATTACCCGAAATGATAGCATGATTTTTATCCTCACGTTTTATCCACAAATCAATATTTTTTGCTTTTAATAGTGGTAAATCTAATTGTATATTCTCTATATACTTCATTAGTAAAAGTCTTGTTTTTATTAATAATAGCCGCTCAAGAACAATACTTTCTATTGCGTATCTACCGTCCCCATATAAAAAGTTTCAAAAACTTCTTGTACGCCATTACGTTCCAAAACTAAATCATTAAGCGTTATTGTATGATGATAACTCACAGGAGTAGTACTTGCATCTTCCGCAGTTGCTACGGTAACCGTAAACGATATACCTTGCCATTCTTCTACCACTTGCGGGCTCGATGGTGGCACTGCAGCGCAGAAATAACTGCTTGTAATGGCATTGTCAAATATACGGTACAAAACAGTCCTTGAAGTTGTTGCTGCTAATGTTACTGTACCAGAAGCACTTGGCAAGTCAGTATTGTCTAGTGTTAATATTATAGCTTTAGTATTATCAGTATTGCGTTTATGCAAAGTGTAATCACCACAACTATATAACGTATTCTCAAAAGTAAAAGCAGGCACTTCTATCTCCCCATCTTTACACGAGAAAACAAGTAGCAAAACACTAAAAAACAACACCATTTTACGCATAACTATTTTATTTAAATAAAAGAATAATAGCAAATGTAACTTTTTAAATTCTAATTAATAAATATTTATCCGCAAAAAATAGTATTTTTGGGCTATGAATACCATTTATTTAGACAATGCCGCCACTACACCTGTAAGTCCTGAAGTCATAGCAGTTATGACGCAAGTACTTAACAATAATTTTGGCAATCCGTCTTCTACACATCAGCTTGGACGAAAAGCCAAGGCTTTAGTAGAACAAGTACGAAAAGATATTGCTAAACAATTAGGTGTTTCAGCAGGCGAAATTTTCTTTACCTCTGGAGGCACAGAAGCAGACAACACAGTACTGCGTTCTGCTGTCAATAACTTAGGCGTAACACGCATTATCACTTCAAAAATTGAACATCATGCGGTTTTACATACTTTAGATGAACTGCAACAAACATCGCCTCTTGAAGTTATCTTTGTAACTTTAGATGGCAAAGGAATGATTGATAGCAAACAGCTAGAAACTTTATTAGCGCAAAGCGATGCAAAAACACTAGTAAGTTTAATGCATGTAAATAACGAGATAGGCAACTTACTTCCTATTCAAGAAATAGCTGAAATTTGCAAAGAACATCAAGCTTTATTCCACTCAGACACCGTACAAGGCATTGGGCATTTTGACTATGATTTAAAAACGCTTCCTATAGATTTTATGGCAGTTAGCGCACATAAATTTCACGGCCCTAAAGGTGTAGGTTTTCTTTTTGCTCGTAAAGGCTCTAAACTAAAAGGGATGATTAGTGGTGGAGAACAAGAACGTGGTTTACGCGCAGGAACAGAAAGCGTACATAATATAGTGGGCTTAGGAAAGGCATTTAGCGAAGCGTACAAAAACCTAGACAAAGACAGCAAACATATAGCAAACCTAAAAGAATACTTTATCCAAGAGTTACAAAAACATTTTCCCGATGTTTGTTTTAATGGTAATTCTGCTCACGAAACAGATAGTAGTTATACCATTCTAAATGTACGTTTTCCGAGCAGTACCAATAAAATGTTGCTTTTTACTTTAGACATGAAAGGACTTGCTGTTTCCGAAGGAAGTGCTTGCCAAAGTGGTGCGCATTTAGGTTCTCATGTATTACAAGAAGTATTAAACAATGACGAACTAAAACAAGCATCTTTACGCTTTTCATTTAGTAAATACACTACAAAAGCAATGCTCGACAAAGCCATTATTATCTTAAAAGAATCGTTATAATATGCAGACACAATTCAATATATTACAGGTAACACGAAATAATATAAAAACAATTATTAGTAAATTAAACCTAAAACAACTCAATACTATTCCAACTGGGTTTAACAATAGTATTGCTTGGCAGCTTGGTCACGTTATTGCTACACAACAGTTACTTTGCTACGGACTGACAAACAATGCTTTTACTATTAATAATACTATTATTGACAAGTATAGAAAAGGTAGTTTTCCTCAAAAAATTAACCAAGATGAACTAGATGAATTACTAAATTTATTAACTGTAACAAGTAAAAAATTAGCCTTAGACTATACTAATGAACTTTTCAAAACATTTAGTACTTACGAAACTAGTTTTGGATTTACCTTAAACAACATAGAAGAAGCAATCATAATGAATAATGTACATGAAGGCTTACATTTAGGCAATATAATGGCGTTAAACAAACTTATATAAACAACTAATTATGCAAAAATACATCAAACATATCATAGCTATTGGCTTATTTATAACAGTAGCCCTTGCCTATTTCAGCCCTGTATTACAAGGCAAAAAAATATACCAAAATGATATAGCACAATACGCGGGAATGGGTAAAGAAATAATAGACTATCGCAAAGCGAATAATGATGAAGAAACTTACTGGACGAACCGTGCCTTTGGCGGAATGCCCACTTATCAGCTTGGCGCTAGATTTCCTAATGATTTTATCAAAACATTAGATGAAACAATTCGTTTTCTTCCAAGACCTGCAGATTATTTATTTCTTGCGTTTGTGAGCTTCTACATCTTAACACTTGTTTTAAAAATAGATTACAAACTAGGAATTTTAGGCGCTTTAGCCTTCGGACTTTCTACTTATTTTATCATTATAATAGGCGTTGGTCACAATGCAAAAATTCATGCTGTCGCCTATTTTCCGTTGATTTTAGCAGGTATTTTATTAGCCTTTCAAAAAAGATATACATTAGGTTTTATAGTAACGGCAATCGCTATGGCATTAGAAATACATGCCAATCACGTGCAGATGACTTACTATTTATTATTTGCCATTTTAATACTTGGACTTGTTTACTTATACGATGCCTATCGCAAAAAAACAATTCCAGCATTTATAAAAACAGTAAGTTTCTTAATTTTAGCAGTATTCTTTGGTATCGGGATGAATGCTACAAAACTACTCACCACAAAAGAATACAAAGATTACAGCACACGTAGCGATAGCGAGCTTACAGTAGATAAAAATGGAAATAATATAAAACCACAAAAGGGCTTATCTCACGATTATATTACCGAATATAGCTACGGAAAACTAGAAAGTATCAACCTTTTCATACCTCGTTTTATGGGTGGAGCAAACCACGAACGCTTAGGTACAGATTCAAACATGTACGAATTTGTAAAACCCGTAATGCGCACACGCTCTGACGCCTTAGACTTTGTACGCCACTCGCCTACTTACTGGGGAAAACAACCTATAGTTGCTGGCCCTGCTTATATTGGTGCATTGGTTATTTTTCTGTTTGTTTTTGCTTTATTTATTTATAAAGGCAAAGATAAAATATGGATTACAAGCAGTATAATACTCGTTTTGCTCCTTTCTTGGGGAAAGAATTTTAGTTTTTTGACCGATTTTTTTATTGACCATATCCCTTTATATAATATTTTTAGAGCCGTTTCTTCTATACAAGTAGTTATTGAATTTTTAGTGCCGCTTTTTGGCATCATGGGACTCTCCTATTTAATTAAAAACAAAAGCAACCTCAACCAAAAAGAACTCCTTAAGGCTCTTTATTATAGCCTTGGAATTACGGCAGGATTAGCCTTATTTTTTGCACTATTTGGCACTTCATTATTTGATTTTAAAGGCACACACGATCAGTATTACAATCAGTTTTTAAAACCACTTATGCAAGACAGAAAAGCCATTTTTAAAGCCGATAGTTACCGCTCAGCATTTTTGGTTATTGCAGGCGCTATTGCTTTGTTTTTATATATAAAAGGCAAACTAAAAGAAAACATACTTGTACTAGCGCTTGGTATTTTAGTATTGGTTGATTTAGTTGGTGTAGGCAGACGTTATGTTGATGAAACTAATTTTGAACGCGCTAGCAAAATAGAAAAGCCTTTTAAACCCAATGCTGCAGATATCGAAATACTAAAAGACAAAGGTTACTATCGTGTTTTTGATTTTAATGGCGGTATAAATAGTGGTCGTGCTTCCTATTTTCACAATACTATTGGCGGTTATAATGCGGCAAAGCCAAGACGTTTTCAAGAACTTTATGATTTTTATATTGCTAATAACAATTTAGAAATGTTTAATATGCTTAATATTAAATATTTTATAGATGACAAAGGTGCTCCTATGATAAATAATCAAGCTAATGGTGCTGCTTGGTTTGTAAACAAACTGCGTTTTGTGCCTGATGCTAATGCGGAGATTTTGGCATTAAAAGATTTTGACAGCAAAAAAGAAGCTATTATTCAAGATAAATATAAGGGTGAATTAAAAAATATAAATCAAGTTAATGATTCTGTAGCTAGTATAAAAATAACAAGCTACAAACCCAATCATCTGGAATATCAAAGCAAGAGTAGCAAAGCACAATTTGCGGTGTTTTCGGAGATGTATTACAAAAACGGATGGAAAGCAACTATTGACGGAAAAAGCACTAGTATTTATCCTGTAGATTATGTACTTCGTGGTTTACAAATTCCTGCTGGAGAACACCAAATTACATTTCGTTTTGAACCTGAAATAGTTAAAACAGGAAGCACAATAACATTAGCAAGTACTGTGTTATTTATTTTACTAGCGTTTGGATTGTTTTTTGCTCATAAAAAGAATAAAATTTAATGCAACAAAAAAAAGTGCTTATCATTGCGTATTACTGGCCACCCGCAGGAGGGCCGGGTGTACAGCGTTGGCTAAAATTTTGTAAGTACTTACCTGATTTTGGTATTCAACCTGTGGTTTATGTACCCAAAAATCCTAGTTATCCTATTTTAGATGAAAGTTTAGCAGCTCCTAAAGATACTATTGTACTCAAAAATACGATTTTCGAACCCTTAAAAATAGCACAATTATTTTCTTCTAAAAAAAGTAAAACGCTAAGTGCTGGGATAATTAATCAACAGCAAAAGCAAAGCACATTAGAACGGTTAATGCTTTATATCCGTGGTAATTATTTTATTCCTGATGCACGTAAATATTGGGTAAAACCAAGTATAAGTTATTTAAAAAAATACCTTGAAAAAGAACAAATAGATACTATAATAACTACAGGGCCACCGCATAGTTTGCATCTAATAGGTTTAGGTTTAAAAAACCATTTTCCTGATATAAACTGGATAGCCGATTTTCGTGATCCTTGGACAAGCATTAGTTATCATAAAAAATTAAAAATAACTAGCAAATCACAAGCTAAACATAAAAAATTAGAACAAAAAGTGCTTACCACTGCTGATAAAATCATAGTAACAAGCCCAAGTACTAAAAGAGAATTTGAAGAAATCACTACTAAAGAAATCAAAGTGATAACTAATGGTTATGATGATATGCCACAAATCACTGTGCGCCTAGATAATAAATTTACTTTAGCACACATCGGTTCTTTACTTGCAGATAGAAATCCAAAAGTACTTTGGGAAGTATTGGCAGAATTATTGGCAGAAAATAACCATTTTGCAGCAGATTTTGAGTTAAAATTAGCAGGAAAAATAAGTGATACCGTTCTAGAAAGCATTGCAAAAGCTGGACTAAAAGATTACACTTCACAATTAGGTTATTTGCCACATAATGAAATTATAACGCTTCAAAAAAACAGTCAAATTTTACTTTTAATAACCATCAATTCAAAAGAAACCGAAGGCATTATCCCAGGAAAACTATTTGAATATATGGTTTCTGGAAGACCAATTGTAGCTTTAGGCCCTGAAAATGCTGATTACAAAAAAATCATAAAACACACTAATACAGGAGCTTGTTTTGATTATACCGATAAGATTGCTTTAAAAAAACAATTACTATTATATTATAGTTTATTTAAAGAAAATAAGCTAAAAACACAGCCGCTTGGCTTGCAAAAATACCATAGAAAAGCGCTAACTAACGAATTAAGCAAAATAATTCTTAGTAATTAATTTTTTTTATTAAATTCGAAGCATAAAACGAACAACTAAATTTTAATTCCATTGAAAAACTTTTTAACTGCATTTGCTGTATTTCTTATTTGGGTGCTAATCGGTTATTTTTGGCTTGTAAAATCGCCTTTTACGAGTACAAAACCTATTGTTATAAACCCTATTGATACGATACAATTTCCCCCTGTCGGAACATTAAAATTAGGAAACTACACATTTCCTAAAGGAATTACCATTCATAAAGCCAATACAAAAACAACTATTCCTCAAGAAGTAGCTGCTGTTAAAGATTCTATTTTTCAAAAATTAAATAATAATCAAAACACGAGTATTGAAATCATAGGAAAATACACAAAAAAAATTGTAGATAGCTTAAGCACTGCTGCAAATGGGTTAGCCAGAGCCGAATCTTTAAAAAAAGAATTGATTGCTTATGGCATAAATCCATTAAAAATAACAACTACAAGCAAAGAATCGTTATTCAAATATGATAGCTTAGGTAATTTTGCTAATGGAATTGCTTTAAATTTTAAAAAACTCGCTGATTACAAACCCATAGCCGAAGCAACAAAAAAAACACATCTTATCTATTATAAAAGAGGCGAAGATATACTTTTAGATAATAAAACAAAACGGTATATAGCTGAGCTAAAATATTTTTTAGCTAACAATTCTAAAGCTAAAGCACAGCTAGTAGCTTTTACAGATAGTGATGGTTCAAAAGAAAAAAACTATTGGAATGCCTTAGACCTAGCGGTCAAATTCAGAAAGCAACTTGATAAAGAATTTGGCATAAAAAAGAAACAATTACGCGCTAGTTCTAGAGGAGAATTAGACCCTTTATATGATAATACCAGCGTGGATAAAGCAAAAAACAACCGTATAGAAATAACCGTTAAATAAGTTCTTATGTTATTACTCATTACCCAACCAACAAATGATATATGCTTCTTTTGCGTATTTATATTAATGCTTGGCGCCTTTTTAATTGGTTATTTTGCTAAAAGTTTTGATTTTGATTTTAGTTCTAAAAAGACTAAAGATCAACCGCAAAAACAAGAAACAATAACAC
>CAYPAK010000075.1:0-7777 GCA_964408665.1 uncultured Flavobacteriaceae bacterium
TTTGATGTAATAAACTGGGATAAAGTTGCTGAAAATTTTGCTAAAGCAAAGTAATCTCAATATGATTTTCAACTAAAAAAGACCACAATTTCTTATTGTGGTCTTTTTAATTTTAGTGTAATTTATGTTTTTAATTACATTTTTTTTACTTCTTCGTATGCATTCATTAAGTTGTCTGCTATCATTTGTGCAGGACGCCCTTCTATGTGATGACGTTCTAACATATGTACTATCTCACCATCGTGAAACAATGCAATAGATGGTGATGATGGTGGAAACGGCATCATAAGCTCACGCGCTTTTGCTGTAGCATCTATATCAAACCCTGCAAACACAGTACCGATATGATCTGGTTTGCTTTCACCACTTACAGAAGCAACTACTGCAGGTCTTGCATTGGATGCGGCACAACCACAAACGGAGTTTACTACTATTAGTGCAGATCCTTTTCTGCTTAAAAATTCGGCTACTTTCTCTGGTGTGTCTAAGTTTTCAAAACCAACTTCTGTTAGTTCTTCTTTCATAGGCATTACAATTTCTGCTGGATACATATTTTTAGTTTTTTAGATTAATGGTTATGTCCGTAAGACATTTCTATGAAATCATCAAAAGAAATTTCTTTTTCGGTGCTTTTTACGTTTTCTTTGAAGAAAGCAAGCATTTTTTGATTCATTAATTGGTCGGTAAGACGTTGTACTTCTTCTTTGTTTTGAAATACTCGCGCTACTACTTTGTCCATCTCTTCGTCTCCTGGAGTTGGTTGTCCGTATTGCGCAAACTGCATACCTAGTAATTCTTTGGTATATGCTTTAAGTTCTTCAAATTCTATTTTGATATTATTGTCTTTCATCAGCTGACTTTCTATAAGTTGCCAACGTAAACCTTTTTCAGATTTTGCGTATTCTTCAACTGCTTCTTCGTCATTTAATTCTTTTTCGCCTGCTGTTTTAAGCCATTTTGTCAAAAATGTTGCTGGCAAATCAAATTTTGTGTTATCCATAAGATAATTACTTACATCATCTATGAATTTTTGATCTGCTTGTTGTACGAATTGCTTCTCTGCATCTTCTTTGATTTTTGCTTTTACTTCTTCTATAGATTTCACATTGCCTTCACCAAATAATTTATCAAATAATTCTTGGTTAAGCGTTGCAGGTTCTATTTTGATAATTTCTTCTATAGTAAAGTCTATGGTAATATCTAAACCGTGTGCATCATCGTGAGAAACACCTACTATATGCATTAATTGGTGATCATCTTCAAATAAACCTTTGGTTTTAAGCGAAACTACATCGCCAACTTTTTTGCCTATTAATGCTTTTTTAGCGGTTTTACTTTTTATTTTAGAAACTTTGAAAGTGCTTTTTTTATCAATAGCTTTTTCTGCATTAGTAAAAGTTCCTGTTACTTGCGTATCTTCGTCTTCTACGGTTGCAATAGCAATACGTTTTCCGTATTGTTCTTGGATACTTACTACTTGCGCATCAATCATTTTATCATCTGCAACGATTTTGTATCTAGTCAATGCTTTTTTAGGCTGTAAGTCTATTTTTATTGCTGGAGCAAGACCGAGTTCGAATTCAAATTCGTAATCTTCTTTATCCCAGTTAAAATCTGCTTGCACTCTAGGTAATGGATTACCTAAAATATCTAGTTTTTCTTCTACTAAGTAGTTGTTTAAACTTTCTTGAAGTAATTTATTTACCTCATCTACTAAAATAGCTTTACCGTATTGTTTCTTAACCATTCCCATAGGAACTTTTCCTTTTCTAAAACCAGGAATATTGGCTGTTTTACGGTAATCTTCAAGAATTTTAGTTACTTTATCTTGATAGTCTTTTTGTTCTATTTGAACTTTTACAACTGCATTTAATGCATCTACTTGCTCTTTGGTAATATTCATTGTGATATTTCTTTTCTTTTTACGATTGGCAAAAGTACTTATTTTTCTGCTATTAATTTAATAATTGATTTGCTTTTTATCCTCATCGAGCAATTTATATAAAAAAGATTGCGATAAAGTCAGTAAAAAGCTAAAAATAATAGCTGTAAACAATCCATTGACTTCAAAACCATTTATTAAACTGCTCGCCATAAATATAATAATAGCGTTGATTACTAACAGGAACAATCCTAATGTTAATATCGTTATCGGTAAAGTAAGCACTATTAATATTGGGCGTACTACGGCGCGTAACAAACCTAAGATAATGGCTACATAAATTGCCGAAGTAAAATTTGTTACCGTTACGCCTCCCAATAAATAGGATATTCCTAAAACTGCTAATGCAGATAAGAGTACTTTTAAAACTAATTTCATTGTGTTGTGTTTTTTTTATTAATACAGTAAATTTAAAGCTATAATTATGCCAAAAGTCTTTTACTGCTAAAATGGCAGAAATACCATTTTAAATACACAACTAGCCTTCCAACTCCATAGAAAGCTCTAGCCAGCGCTCCTCTTTTTGGGCTAGCTCTTGGATAATTGTTTCCAAGTCTTTAGAAAGTTCTTGTATTTTATCATTATCAAGTGTTTCTGTAGCAAAACGTTTTTCTAAGGCTAATTTTTCGGCTTGTAATTTGGGTATTTCTTTTTCTATTTTTTCAAATTCACGTTGGTCATTATACGATAGCTTTTTAGTAATTGTTTTTACTCTAGCTACAGTTTCTTTTACCTTAGTAACGGTTTCTTCTTTAGCTTTAGAGCTTTCATAAACACGATAATCGGTATAATTACCTGGAAAAACACTAGTAATTCCGTTGCCTTCAAAAACAAATAATTGGTCGGTAATTTTATCCATAAAATACCTGTCGTGAGATACTACAATAATATTCCCTGGAAAATCTAGTAGAAAGGCCTCTAAAACTTGAAGCGTTAAGATATCCAAATCATTGGTTGGCTCATCGAGTATCAAAAAGTTAGGGTTTTGAATCAAAACAGTACATAAGTATAAGCGTTTTTGCTCTCCTCCACTTAGTTTTTCTACATAATCATGTTGTTGTTTCCTAGAAAACATAAAGCGTTCTAAAAGTTGTCCTGCGGTGATTTTACGCCCTTTAGACAGCGGTATATACTCGCCAAACTCTTGGATTACTTCTATGACTTTCTGCCCCGGTTTTACCGTAATACCGTCTTGCGAATAGTAGCCAAACTGTATAGTTTCGCCTTTTATTATTTTTCCTGCATCTTGTGGTTCTAAACCTGTAATTAGCTTTAGCAAAGTAGATTTTCCTGTTCCATTCTTACCAATAACACCGATACGTTCGCCTTTTTTAAAGGTATAATTAAAATTATCAAGAATCGTTAAATCATCATAAGACTTGCACACATTGTGGAGTTCTAATATTTTATTACCCACGCGCTTCATATTGATTTCAAGTTGCACCTTATGCTCTTGGCGTCTTTTGGAAGCTTTTTCTTTTATTTGATGAAAATCATCAATACGAGATTTTGATTTGGTAGTTCGTGCTTTGGGCTGTCTTCGCATCCAATCCAGTTCTTTTTTAAAGAGGTTTTTGGCTTTATTTACAACGGTTTGCTCTAATTCTATACGTTCTTCTTTTTTCTGCAAATAGTACGAATAGTTTCCTTTATAACGATAAATGCTTCCGTCTTCTAACGATATAATTTCATCGCAAACGCGTTCTAAGAAATACCTGTCATGCGTAACCATTAGCAAGGTTATATTGGTCTTAGCAAAATAATTTTCTAGCCATTCTATCATCTCCAAATCCAAGTGATTGGTTGGCTCATCTAATATAAGAATATCAGGTTGATGTATAAGCCCTATGGCTAAACTCAACCTTTTGCGTTGCCCTCCAGAGAGACTTGCTATTTTTTGATGTAGGTTATCACTTAGTTTGAATTTACTAATTATTTGTTTGTATTGTGTTTCAAAATCCCAAGCATTGTATTGTTCCATTTTTTCAAAAGCCACTTGGTATGCATTAGCATCATCCATGTTTTCTAAAGCCTTTTCGTATTGTGCAATGACTTGCAAGATGATATTATCACTATCAAAAATAGCTTCTTCTATGGTAAGTGCTGGATTAAAATCATCTTCTTGCGATACAAACTCAAAGCGAATACCTTTTCTAAAGATTACTGCTCCTGTGTCGGGTTCATCTTTACCCGCAATAATATTAAGCATTGCCGTTTTTCCTGTGCCGTTTTTAGCTAAAAAAGCAACCTTTTGCCCTTTACTAATACCAAAAGTAATGTCTTGAAACAAGATGCGTTCTCCAAACGCCTTTTTTATATTTTCTACGGAAAGTAAATTCATTTTTTTTATTCAAAATAATTAATAGTGCAAAGTAACACAAAGATTTTAGTATTTAGCCTAAAGCGGTATAATAATTAATCGTGTAAAAAATATGCTATCCCAAAAAACCGTTGTAATTTTGTAAAAAAATAAATTATGTTAAAATTAATATTGTTTTCAGTAGTGCTTTTAGGACTTGGATTTGCAGGAATAGCTATAAAAATTTGGGCAAAAAAAGATGGTGAGTTTGATGGCACTTGCGCTGGTTCTAATGTAAAAATGAAAGAAAAAGGTATTACTTGTGGTTGTGGTAATGAAAATGGTTGCAGCACCAACCTTGACAACATTGCAGAGAACCAAATGCCTGAATTTAAAAAACTGAACTAAGTCCAATTTGATAGTATTTCTATATTATAGTTTTCTAATTGTCGTAATTATACAATTTGTATTTTACGGCTACTTTTATTTTCGTTTTGCCTTTTATAAAGAAAAAGAGCATAACGCTAGGAAAAATCGCGCTTTATCTATTATAGTTTGTGCTAAAAATGAAGCTGAAAATTGCAAAGAAAACATTCCGTATTTATTAAATCAAGATTTAACTGATTTTGAATTGGTTTTGGTTAATGACAATTCCTACGATGATACGCTTGCTGTTTTTGAATCATTTGCGCAAAAATATAAAAATATAAAAATAGTTAATGTTCGCGAAAATGAATACTTTAATTCGGGTAAAAAATATGCACTGTCATTAGGCATAAAAGCAGCAAGTCACGAACATCTTTTATTTACCGATGCGGACTGCAAACCCAGTTCAAAATCTTGGGCTAGATTAATTGCAAATTCATTTACTGAGCATAAAAAAATAGTTTTAGCTTATGGTGCTTATCAAAAAGAAAAAGGTTTTTTAAACAAACTTATCCGCTACGAAACCCTTATCACTGCTTTGAATTATTTTTCATTCCAACTAGCCGAAAAACCGTATATGGGCGTAGGGAGAAACCTCGCTTACACCAAAGCAACTTTTATGGATAATAATGGTTTTTATACGCATCTCAAAGTGCCATCTGGAGATGATGATTTATTTATTAATGAAGTTGCCACTGCTAGCAACACTACAATTAACATCAACCCAAAAGCATTTACCATTTCCAAAGCAAAAACAACGTATAAAGATTGGTTTAGACAAAAGCGAAGACATATTAATACGGCAAAATATTACAAGAAAATACATCAAGTTTTATTAGCTGTAAACTACAGTAGTTTATTACTATTTTGGCTTATTGGAATAGTATTAATTATTTTACAATTTCAATGGCAAATAGTAGTAGGTTTACTTGCACTAAAACTGCTTTTGCAATACATCATTATATTTGCTAGCGCAAAAAAGCTAGAAGAAAAAGATTTGATTATCTTTAGCCCTATATTAGAAATTGTATTAATAGTAATGCAATTAGCACAGTTTTTAATTAATAAAATAAAGAAACCAACACATTGGAACTAAGCTAAAAGATGTCAGAAACGATACATAAACATATTAATCAAGCAAAAGAAGGCAATCAAACTGCTTTTCGGTTTTTGTTTAATCATTATTGGGATGCTATTTATTTTTATATGTATAAAAAAACAGCAAATGAAGATGAGGCAGAAGATATTACGGTAAAAACATTTGCAAAAGCATTTGATAAAATAAATACTTTTAATGAATCGTACAGCTTTAAATCTTGGTTAATGGCAATAAGTAAAAACTTGTACATAGACCATTTACGCAAGCAGAAAAAGAACACTATATCTATTGATAAAGACAATAAAGAAGCTTATTTTTTATTAGACGAATCTTTATCGCCAGAGGATAAAATAATTGCTGAACAGAATCTAATAGTACTTTTGGCTTGTATAAAAAAGCTCAAACCTCATTATCAAGAAATAATTAATTTGCGTTATTTTAAAGAATATGCCTATCGTGAAATAGCCACTGAGCTCAACGAACCTATTAATACTGTAAAAGTAAAATTACTACGTGCTAGAAAATTATTAGCCGAAATAATCCAAGAAAAATAATCTTAGTCCAGAAAATCATACTATGAAATTTACCGAACTTGCCATTAGCAAACCCATTCTCAAAGCTGTTTTAGAACAAAATTACACTACAGCAACAAGCATACAAGAACGTGCAATACCTGTTATATTAGCCAAACAAGACCTTATAGCCGCTGCACCTACAGGAACAGGAAAAACGGCTGCTTTTGCCTTGCCAATTTTACAACTTTTCTTAGACAAACAAGATGCTCCCAAAGGTGGAAAAAAAATAAAAGCACTTGTACTTAGTCCCACAAGAGAACTCGCTATCCAGATAGCCGAAAACTTTAAAACATACAGTAAATACACAAACCTTAGAAGTACTGTTGTTTATGGAGGAGTAGCTATAGAGCCTCAAATAGATGTATTAAAAAAAGGTGTAGATATTGTAGTGGCAACACCAGGAAGGCTTTTAGATTTGCACAAACAAGACGTTTTGAACTTAGATTATGTAGAAGTATTAGTACTAGATGAGGCTGATTTAATGCTAGATATGGGTTTTCAAGAAGATATAAACAAAGTAATTAGACTCTGCCCAAAAGAACGTCAAAATTTACTTTTTTCGGCTACAATGCCCGACAAAGTAATGGCACTTGCTAATGAGCTACTTCAAGAACCCCAAAAAGTTTATGTAGCCGCTACAACAACTGGCACAAAAGCAATAACACAGCAGTTGTATTATGTGCCTAAACGCAAAAAAATGGAATTGTGTTTACATCTTTTACGAAACGAAGTAAAAGGGCAAATTCTTATTTTTAGACGTACCAAATTTGGCACAAACAAACTAGAAGAAACGCTAGTAAAAAACAAATACAAAGCGGTAAGTCTTCACGGTGATAAATCGCAAACTGCACGTCAAGAAGCGCTTGCGCAATTCAAAAAAGGAGAAGCAACTATACTTATTGCTACCGATGTAGCTTCAAGAGGAATTGATATTTCTGGCTTAGATGCCGTTATTAATTTTGACATGCCTAATGTTCCCGAAATATACATACACCGCATAGGGCGTACAGGACGTGCTGGAGCTACAGGAAAGGCATATTCGTTCTGTGGTGCTGATGAAAAAAGTTATGTACTTAGTATTCAGAAATTATTAGGTAAACCTATACCTTCTGCTATGGATAATCCATATCCTTTAGACCCAAAAGAG
The DNA here is from genome assembly GCA_964408665.1 of uncultured Flavobacteriaceae bacterium. Taxonomy (GTDB): domain Bacteria; phylum Bacteroidota; class Bacteroidia; order Flavobacteriales; family Flavobacteriaceae; genus JALSVQ01. The sequence goes on from CAYPAK010000075.1 coordinate 7,489, forward strand.
AAGCCACAAATTCATAAAAAGAAATCAGGGTCTAAACATCGTAAAGGACGAAAATCTGCAGCTTCTAAGAAGAAGAAAAAGAGATGGTATTAGTATTTTTTTGGTATTATATGTTAACTTTATAACTAAACCTGAGAAAAGCAATAGCACTTAATGGTAAAATGAAATATTCGCTATAATCACAACTCTCCCGAAACTAAAAGAATAGAACGATATTCTTTCTGACCTTTTATGGTTAAATAAGGGTAAATTGCTTGAGTTAAAATTGCTGAATATTTAGAAATTGTTG
>CAYPAK010000076.1:0-2683 GCA_964408665.1 uncultured Flavobacteriaceae bacterium
ATCTATTTGGTATTCTAGCAATATTTCTCCCCAAAAATAACCATCAGAATAGTCGGCAATTACCCATTTGCTATTGAGTACGCGCGCATTATTTATTTTCATAATGCCTCCCATTGTGCCTTCGTAAGGAACTAAAGGGTTGTTTGTAGCCGTATCATTAGTTTTAAATAATTCTTCTAGTACAAAATTACTCACGTCACCAGTAAGTCCTTGGTTGTATAGTAGCTCTTTCGCATCAGGATTGGTGCTTAATAAGAAGCTAGAAGCATCTTCATACTGTTTTTTTACGAGCTGTAACGAATCGTTTTTTTGGCTAAGTTGCTCTTGGAGTTTGCTTAGTTCGCTATTTTTTTTAGTCGTAGTTCTATTTTGTTTTATAACTAAAAATAAAATACTTACGGCGAGTACGCCTATTATCAGCGAGTATATTTTCTTGTTCATTAGATGTTTATTATTAAATTATCATAAGCTAAAAATACATTTTTAGGTAATTGTTTTTCAATTTCATCATGAAATCCTAGCTTATAGCTAATATGTGTTAAATAAGCTCTTTCAGGTTTTAGTTTTGCAATTAGTGCTAATGCTTCTGCTAAGCAAAAGTGTGTAGGATGCGGTGCTATGCGCAAGGCATCTAATACCAATACTTTTAAACCTTTTAATTTCTCTTGTTCTGTTGTATTAATGAAACTTACATCGGTTACATAAGCAAAATCATCAAAACGATAGCCAAAAACTTGCCAGTTACCATGTAAAACGTCAATAGGTGTGATTTCTTGTTTATTTATAAAAAAAGGTTTGTTTTCAATAGTGTTACTAATTACTTTGGCAGCGCCTTTATACCTATTTTCTGTAGCAAATATATAATCATAGCGCTTTTTCAACGCCTCTAGTACTCTTTGGTGCGCATAGATAGGTATAGCGCCTTGCTTATGGCAGATGGTTCGTAAATCATCTAAGCCACCAATATGGTCTGCATGTTCGTGAGTAAAAAGTATTGCCGTAATATTGTCAATAGGATTTTTTAAAAGTTGCTGTCTAAAATCAGGACCACAGTCTATAAGGAAGTTCTCGTTTTCGGTTTCTATGCTGATAGCACTTCTCAGGCGTTTATCTTTATTATTTTTAGATAAACAAACGGCGTCTGTACAGCCAATATGTGGCACGCCAGTAGAGGTTCCTGTTCCTAAAAATGTAATTTTCATTTACTTATTATTTTAAGACAAAAATATGATTATTTACCGTAATAATTATTTTTTTCTTTTTAACTTTGTAACAAATTAAATCAAGCAATAAAATGACTGTAAAACTAAAAGGCGATGTAGAGATTAACATCATCCCTTCAACAAAAGACAAAGCCCTTAAAATAAACTTAAATAGAAATATTTATGGAACTTTTGCAGAAATAGGTGCAGGTCAAGAAACAGTGCGTAACTTTTTTAGAGCAGGAGGTGCTTCGGGAACTATAGCCAAAGCAATGAGTGCTTATGATAAAGATTTTTCGGATGCTATTTATGGTGTAGAAAATGACAAGCGCTATGTAACTGAAAATAGGTTAAAAAAAATGCTTACTCATGAGGTTGATTTAATAGAAGATCGTTTGAGTCGCTCTAAACATCCTGACAAAATCTTTTTTTCGTATGCTAATACGGTAACTACTATAGATTTTGCTAAAAAATTTAAAGGACACGGTTGGGTTGGTGTTAAGTTTCAGCTAGATCCGTTAGAAGGATATAATGAAATCGTTTTGCATATTCGTTTTAAAGAAAATGATGCGCGCTTGCAACAAGAAACACTTGGTGTTTTAGGTGTAAACCTTATTTATGGTGCGTTTTATATGAATGATAATCCAAAAGCTTTATTGGCTTCGTTTTATGATCATTTAGATAAAGATCAGATAGAAATTGATATGGTTAATTTCTCTGGGCCTCGTTTTGCTTATGTAGATAACCGTTTGATGAGTTTACATTTGGTTAAAAACGGCATGACCGATGCGGTAATGTTTGGTCCTGATGGAAATAACCTTTTGCCAGCACAAGAATTGTATAAGAAAAATATATTGACTTTACGTGGTAGTTTTAGACCAGTTACCAAGGTAAATATGGATATGTTTGAAAAATCAAAAGAGCTGTTTTGTAAAGAAAAACGCGTTGATAAAGAAAAAACACGTGTTATTTTTGAAATTACCTTGTCTAACCTAAGAGCGCAAGGCGAAATTGATGAAAAAGACTTTTTAGATAGAGCAGAACTGCTTTGCTCACTAGGGCAAACGGTAATGATTACCAACTTCCAAGAGTACTACAAACTGGTAGAATACTATTCGGAGTTTACCAAAAAACGTATGGGACTTACTATGGGAATCTATAATCTTATCCAAATTTTTGATGAGAAATATTATAGAAATGTAAGTGGAGGTATTCTAGAGGCATTTGGTAAATTGTTTCATAGAGATTTAAAAGTATATTTATACCCACTTAAAGATAGAGAAAATGGTGGTATAATTAATTGTGATAATGTAAAAGTGCATCCACGTTTAAAAGAAATGTACAAGTACTTTAAATTCAACGGAAAATTTATAGATATAGTAGATTATGACCCTGCTTATTTAGAAATCTTTTCTAGAAAAATATTAACGATGATAAAAGAAGGAGAATCTGGTTGGGAAGATTTATTACCAGAAGGAGTT
>CAYPAK010000076.1:2783-7775 GCA_964408665.1 uncultured Flavobacteriaceae bacterium
TCTTCATAAAAATCAAAAATCTGTTCAGCGTGCGCTTTGGTTTTTACTTTTTTTATAATGTTTTCAATGTTTCCATCAGCATCTATAATAAAAGTAGTACGATGTATGCCATCATACTCACGTCCCATAAATTTTTTAGGACCCCAAACACCATAAGCATTGATTACCGTTTTGTCTTCATCGGCTAATAGTGGATAAGGCAATTCGTTTTTGGTTTTAAAATTACTTTGTCGCTTAGCACTATCGGCACTTACTCCAAGCACTTCATAACCTTGAGCCAAAAAGGTCTCATAATTATCACGTAAATTTTTAGATTCTACCGTACAACCTGGTGTGCTTGCCTTAGGATAAAAGAAAAGCACTAGTTTTTTACCTTTATAATCGTTTAGTTTTATAGTGTTTCCATCTTGGTCTTTAGCTGTAAAATCTGGTGCTTTGTCGCCAATATTTAAATGTGTCATAACCGTTTTATTTTAGTATTTTTGTTTTTGTAAATATACATAAATAATGACGAAACAAGAAAAAGTAACTTTTGTTGTAAATACGCTAGAAGAATTATATCCTAATCCGCCCATAGCATTAGACCACAAAGACCCTTATACCTTGCTTATTGCCGTACTGCTATCAGCACAATGTACAGATGCAAGAGTAAATATCATCACACCAAAGCTTTTTGCAGTAGCGGATAATCCGTATGATATGATAAAGCTTACTGTTGATGAAATACGCGATATCATACGTCCTGTGGGGCTTTCGCCTATGAAATCTAAAGGTATTTATGGTTTATCTAAAATACTTGTAGAAAAGTATAATGGCAAAGTTCCTATGTCTTTTGAGGCGCTAGAATCCTTTCCTGCAGTAGGACACAAAACCGCAAGTGTGGTGATGAGTCAAGCCTTTGGTGTTCCTGCATTTCCTGTAGATACACATATTCAGAGGTTAATGTATCGTTGGGGTTTGTCTAATGGTAAAAGTGTAGTACAAACAGAACGTGATGCAAAACGCCTTTTCGATAAATCATTGTGGAACAAACTACATTTGCAGATTATCTATTATGGGCGCGAATATTCTCCTGCTAGAGGTTGGGATTTAGAAAAAGATATTATTTTTAAAAAAATAGGAAGGAAGTCTATAAAAAAATCCTGATATTTTTAGTATCAGGATTTCAAATTATTAATTCAAAAAAAGTTTAAAATTATTATTATTTATGGCAATAATTTTTAACGATTTAGAATAATTAAACAAGAATTTTAATGTTTCTTTTTTAGGTTTAAAATTGTTATTCTTTAAAGAATTATCAGTGTAAATGTTTGTCATATTATATCGTTTATCTAGGTTATACTATATAAACGACAAAAAAAACAGAATATTGTTAGCTGATTAGTACTATTTGATGTTTTTCTATTAATTTTCTTAAATTAATAACCGCATAGCGCATTCTACCTAAAGCAGTATTGATGCTTACGTCTGTGTTTTCGGCTATTTCTTTAAAACTTAAATCTTTGTAAAGACGCATAATAAGTACTTCTTTTTGGTCTTCAGGAAGTTTTTCTATAAGTAGGCGCACTTCATTAGTGATTTGATTTTTAATCATACTATCCTCAATATTTTGCTCGCCATTACCTAGTACATCAAAAATATCAAACTCCTCATTGCTGCTTTCAAATTTAGGAATACGCTTGTTTTTTCTGAAATAATCTATAAGTAAGTTATATGAAATACGCATTACCCAAGGCAAAAATTTCCCTTCTTCGTTGTACTTTCCTTTCTTTAAGGTGTTAATTACTTTTATAAAAGTGTCTTGAAAAACATCTTCTGTTACTTCGCGATCACGTACTTTGGAGAAAATAAAATTGAAAATGCGTTGTTGATGTCTGTTTATTAATATTTCTAACGCGCGCTCATTACCATTGATGTAGTCTTTTACTAAGACACTGTCCTCTTTCTTTTTCATAACATTACTTTTTTTAATTTATTAGTGATAATAAATTTTAATTCTTGTATTCTTTAATTTTTTTTAAAAGTAATGTTGTGCTATAAGCAATGGGTTTTATATTAATGAATGGCAAATATATGTTAAAATATGTTAAACTTCCAAATATTTAGGCAATAAATTTAATAAAATTTAATAATTGTGGGTTTCCAGTCTTCTTTTTCGCCTGTATAACCATCACGAATATTTATCATTTCAAGGCTTTTTGGTGTAAATTTAATAAGCGTGTAGGCATTGGTTCTATTGGCGTAGAACGCTTCCCAGCCTTTTTTAAAATACTTAGATTTGGTAATGCTATCGTTTACAATCGTTGCTTTTCCAATTAAAGTAACATAAGCAGGATTATTTTTCTCAAAATAGTGTAAAGTCATGTTATTATTTTGTTTTAGCTCTTTAATTTTTCTTGTTTTGGGATTGGTAGCAAGCATTATACTAAAATCTTTTTCGGGTTTAAAGGGTTCCATAATGCGTGCTTTTGCTTCTCCTTTTTTAGTAATAGTAATCACCGTGGCAAAATAGGCAGAATCTATAACTTGCCTTGCACTTTTCAGTACTTTTAGTGTTTCTTTCGAAAATGCTTTAGCTTTAGGTTGTTCTTCTTTTTTACAAGATATAAAACTGATAAATAGTAGTGCAATTAGTAATTTTAAAAACTTCATTTCATTTTATTGATTGTTAATTGCTCAAATATATTATTTTTGTTGCTTACTTTATAATAAGATGACCAAAAAAATAGAAAAGTTAAGTCCTAAGGACTATATTTTAATTAAAAAAGCCGAATTACACAATCTCAAAGGGATAGACATGGCTATTCCTAGAAATAAATTGGTGGTAATTACAGGGCTTTCAGGTTCAGGAAAATCTACCATTGCTTTTGATACGCTGTATGCAGAAGGGCAACGGCGTTATGTAGAGAGCTTGTCATCTTACGCGCGACAATTTTTAGGAAAGCTCAACAAACCTAAAGTAGCTTATATAAAAGGTATAGCGCCAGCCATAGCCATAGAGCAAAAAGTAAACACGTCTAACTCCCGTTCTACGGTAGGAACTGCTACAGAAATTTACGATTATATCAAGCTGTTATTTGCTCGAATAGGGAAGACCTATTCGCCTATTTCTGGAAAAGAAGTGAAAAAACATGAAGTAAGTGATGTTGTTAATTATATAAAAACAATAACAGAAAACACCAAACTACTATTACTCGCTCCTAAAAAAATCAAAAAAAATCAAGATATAGATATTGTGCTAAAATTACTACAGCAACAAGGTTTTGCGCGTATAGTTTTGGCAGGGAAATTAGTTAAAATCACCGATGTTATCAATACTAAAACCAAGGCAAAGTCCCTAGATTTGGTTGTAGACAGAATTGTGGTTAAAAATAATGAAGATTTTTATAATCGCTTAGGAGATGCGGTGCAGAACACATTCTTTGAAGGAGATGGCATTTGTAAAGTTACTACATTAGACTTTGAAAAAGACATGTTGTTTTCTAATAAATTTGAATTAGATGGGCTAACTTTTTTAGAACCAAGTACACATTTATTTAGTTTTAATAATTCTTTTGGCGCTTGCCCAGTTTGCGAAGGTTTTGGAACGGTAATCGGTATTGACGAAAATCTCGTAATACCTAATACATCATTAGCTGTTTTTGAAGATGCTATTGTGCCTTGGCGCTCTCCGTCATACAAATCATATAAAGAACCCTTATTAAAAAATGCGTACAAATTTGATTTCCCTATTCATAAGCCTTTTCATAAATTAACCGAAGCACAAAAGCAGTTGCTTTGGGATGGTAATGAATATTTTGAAGGAATAAATACGTTTTTTAAAAACATAGAAGCCAAGCAATATAAAATTCAGAATAGGGTTTTACTTTCCCGTTATCGCGGAAGAACAAAATGTTATGAGTGTAATGGTAAAAGACTTAAAAAGGATGCTTTTTATGTAAAAATTCAAGGCAAAGCTATAAATGATTTAGTAGAAATGCCTTTAGATGAATTGGCCGTTTTCTTTAAAGAATTGACTTTAACAACTTACGAATATAAAGTAGCCAAACGACTTTTAGTAGAAATAAAAAACAGGTTGGAGTTTCTAACTAATGTTGGTTTATCATATTTAACGCTTAATAGAACTTCGCGAACACTTTCAGGAGGAGAGAGTCAGCGTATTAACCTTGCTACATCTTTAGGAAGTAGTTTGGTAGGATCTATGTATATACTTGATGAACCAAGTATAGGATTACATCCTCGTGATACCGAAAATTTAATCAAAGTATTAAAACATTTGCGTGATTTGGGTAATACCGTAATAGTAGTAGAACACGATGAGCAGATTATGCAAGCAGCAGACTATATTTTTGATATTGGTCCAGAAGCAGGGCTTTTTGGAGGGGAAATAGTAGCCGAAGGCGATTTTGATACTATTTTAAAAGCAGATTCACTTACCGCAAAATACTTGAATAAAGAATTAACAGTAAGTATGCCCAGTAGAGTAAACAATCATACTGATTTTATAACTATAAAAGGCGCACGAGCTAATAACCTCAAAAATATAAACGTTTCTTTTCCAATTAACGCTTTTACCGTAGTTACAGGCGTTTCTGGTAGTGGTAAAAGTAGTTTGATAAAAGAAATTCTTCACCCAGCCTTGCAAAAAGTATTTACAGGTCAAGAGCAGCGCGCCGTAAACTTTGATAGCATCAGTGGCGCATTAGGCAAAGTACAACAGGTTGAGTTTGTAGATCAGAATCCTATCGGTCGTTCTAGCCGATCTAATCCTGCTACTTATATAAAGGCCTACGATGATATTCGAGATTTGTTTTCAAAGCAAAAATTATCACAAATTAATGGATATAAACCCAAGCATTTTTCGTTTAATACCGATGGCGGACGTTGTGAGGTTTGTAAAGGAGAAGGCGAAGTAACTATAGCGATGCAATTTATGGCAGATGTAAAACTGCAATGCGAAACGTGTAAAGGAAAACGCTTTAAAAAAGAAGT
>CAYPAK010000077.1:0-1432 GCA_964408665.1 uncultured Flavobacteriaceae bacterium
CCTAAAAAAATAAAGTATTTAGGAAAATACGTTATAGGATTTCTTGTAATATTTGCAGTTTCGTATTTCTTAGCAAGTAGTGATATGGCAGCTGTTGGAGGTGTAAAAGTTTCGCCTTCTATTTCAAAATGGGTTGGTACTGGTTTGTATGCGTTTTATATACTTACCGTAGTAACATTTGGAAGTATTATATATGCTGGAGTTAAAGGCTTATTCTCTAAATAATATATTATGGGTAGAAGAAAAATTCCAGAAATAAACGCAGGATCTATGGCAGATATCGCCTTCCTATTGCTCATCTTTTTCTTAGTAACTACTACTATGAACCAAGATAGAGTTCTTACAGGAAAGCTTCCGCCTTGGATACCAGAACAACAAGATCAAGATATCATTGTTAAAGAAAAGAATGTATTTAAAATACTAGTAAGTAAAGATGATATATTACTTGTAGAAGGAGAAGTGATGAAAATTAAAGACTTACGCCAAGCTGCTATAGATTTCTTAGACAATGGTGGTGGAGAAGGAGAAGATGCTTGTTCATACTGTCAAGGTAAAAAAGATCCAAAATCTTCAGATAATCCTGCTGTAAAAGCAGTAATGTCTTTGAAGAATGATAGAGGTACTTCTAATAAAATGTATATGTCTATTCAAAATGAATTGACAGCTGCATATAACTTTTTAAGAAATAGAACATCTATAGCTAAATATAATGTAGAGTGGGCTGTACTTGAACAAGATTACAAAGACGCTTCGCCAGGACCTAAAAAAGCTGCATTAAAAAAGAAAGTGAAAACTATCAAAGATATGTGGCCTAAGAAAATATCAGAATCAATTAATAAATAAATATAAAATATGGGAAAGTTTAAAAAGAAAAAAGGAGGAGATTTACCTGCAATTTCTACAGCATCATTACCAGATATTGTATTTATGTTATTATTCTTCTTTATGACTACTACAGTAATGCGTGATTCTTCAGCATTGGTAAAAAATCAATTAGCATTTGCAGATCAAGCAACAAAAATTAAGCATAAGAATTTGTATGAATTCATTATGATTGGTGCTCCTATGGATGAAAAATATGGAAAGAAACCAAAAATTCAATTGAATGACGCTTTTGCATCGGTAGAAGAAATTCAAGCTTTTGTTTTAAAAGCTAGAGAATCAAAAACTGATGAAGATAAGCAAAAGGTAACTTTCGGTTTCAAAGCAGATATGGACGCTACTATGGGACTTATATCTGATGTGAAAGATGAACTGCGTAAGCAAAATGCATTAAAGATTGCATATTATACCCGTACAGGTGATGTAGGGATGAATAAATAATAAAATCTTTTTAATTATATAAAAAAAAGCAACTCCTTAGGAGTTGCTTTTTTTATGTTTAATTTATTTTCACTAAAATATACAGTCATCAGTCATCAGTCATCAGTCA
>CAYPAK010000077.1:1532-7727 GCA_964408665.1 uncultured Flavobacteriaceae bacterium
AATCGTCTAACTGTCTAATTACCTAATTATCTTCTTCTTTCTTTTTGTATGCTTTGATTATAGCAGAAACCAATTTGTGACGTATCACATCTTTTTCATTAAGACGTACTATACTAATACCTTTTACATTGTCTAATGTTTTTAGAGCTTCCTTTAATCCAGAGATTTGCTTTCTCGGCAAATCTATCTGACCAGGGTCTCCTGTTATTATAAACTTGGCACGTTTTCCCATACGTGTCAGAAACATTTTCATTTGATTATGTGTAGTGTTTTGTGCTTCATCAAGAATTACAAATGCATTATCTAGTGTTCTACCACGCATAAAAGCGAGTGGTGCTATTTCTATAACACCTTTTTCTATATAAGATGCTAATCGCTCAAAAGGAATCATATCACGTAAAGCATCGTATAATGGTTGCATATAAGGGTCAAGTTTTTCTTTTAAGTCTCCAGGAAGAAAGCCTAGATTTTCTCCAGATTCTACAGCAGGGCGCGTAAGCACAATACGTTTGACCTCTTTTTCTTTGAGTGCACGAACGGCAAGTGCTACTGCGGTATAGGTTTTTCCTGTTCCAGCAGGGCCTACGGCAAAAAGCATATCATTTTTTGCAATGCTTTCTACCATTTTCTTTTGGTTAGGATTTTCGGGTTTTATAAGTTTTCCGCCAACTCCGTGTACTATAATATCTGCATTATTACGCACTTTGGCTATTTCTCTAGTTTGGTCGCTTGTGAGTATAAGTTCAATATCTTCTTTTTCTAGCTTGTTGAATTTTCTAAAGAAATTGACAAGCATTTCAAAACGCATTTCAAATTCATCTATGATTTCTTCTTCTCCAAACACTTTTATTTTGGCACCACGAGCTACTATTTTGAGTTTAGGAAAATAACTTTTTAAGGCTTTTATATTACTGTTTTCTTCTCCAAAAAAGTCACGAGGATTGATATGCGTTAGGGATAATACTCTTTCGTTCAAATTATACTAATTATTAAAATGATTTATACTACTTTTGTAGTTCAAATGTACATTATTTTTTAATATAAATGCTATGCCAAACCTAATAACTTTATGTACTGATTTTGGACTGAAAGACTACGCTGTTGCTTCGGTAAAAGGGGCTTTGTATTCTGAAGTTCCAACGTGTAACGTAGTAGATATTTCTCACGATATAATTCCTTTTCATAGAGAAGAAGCTGCATATATTATTAGAAATGCCTATTGTTCTTTTCCTAAAGGAACTGTTCATATTATAGCTGTAGATGCAGCGCAAACACCTTTAAAAAAACATATTGTTGTCTTGCTAGATGGACATTATTTTATTACTGCAGATAATGGAATACTTAGCTTAATTACTAAAACTATCAAACCTGATAAAATTATAGTTATTGATGAGCAGATAAAAACAAAAAATAGAACTGGTAGTTCTTATCCTGTATTAGATGTTTTTGTTCAAGTAGCAGCACACATAAGTAGAGGTGGTAATATCGCGTTACTAGGAATGGAAATTCAAGAATTAAAAGAATTAACCGCAACAGAACCACAATTAAGCATTGATAAAAATGAGCTTAAAGTACCGGTTGTATATATTGATAATTATGGTAATGCCATTACATCACTTACTAGAAGTTATTTTGAGGAAGTGCGTAAAGGACGTAAATTTACAATTTACTTACCATCAGGATTGAGTTTTACCAAAATAGTAGATTCATATAATGCTATTAATGATTATAGTATTGCTGATTGTGAAGCAAAAAATGTAGGGCGTGAATTGGCTTTGTTTAATGCTTCGGATGATTTAGAAATAGCGATATATAAAAGTAATAAGAACACTGTTGGCGCAGCTTCAAATTTATTAGGATTAAAATATTTAGACATATTAAAAATTAATTTTTTCAATTAAAATTTGCTTTATCTAAAAAAAAGAGTAGATTTGCTTTATCAATATAACATAATGAATATACAAAACACATATTGGAGTTTCTATTATTTCTTCTTTTTTACAAAAGATGCGAGACTTTGTGTGTGTTAATTAAGTAAATAATACTATAATTTAAAATATAAAGTCTCGATTTATCGAGACTTTTTTTTGTTTAAAATATGAAAATAGCAATACAAGGAATAGCAGGTTCTTTTCACCATATAGCAGCAAATGCTTATTTTGGCGATACAATAGCATTAAAAGAATGCTTGTCTTTTGATGAAATGCCTAATTTATTAAAAACCAATAAAGTTGATTACCTGCTTATGGCGATAGAAAACTCTATAGCAGGCTCAATATTACCCAATTATGCGCTTATTGCTGATTTTGGTTTGAATATAGTTGGCGAAGTGTATTTGCCAATAGCGCATCAATTAATGTGTTTGAAAGGGCAAAATATAAATGATATAAAAACTGTTTGGTCACATCCTATGGCTATAAATCAATGTCGTGTATTTCTACGAAAACATCCAAATATAAAAATAGTAGAGAAGGAAGATACAGCAGATTCCGCACGCCTTATTGCCTTAGGTAAATTAAAAAATACTGCTGCAATTGCTAGTGAAAAAGCGGCTAAAATTTATAAACTGGATATAATTGCTACTGATATTCATACTAATAAAGATAATTATACCCGATTTTTTGTATTGAAAAACAGTTCGACTTTAGATAAAAACGCTACAAAAATATCATTAAAATTTATAACAAATCATAGTCAAGGAAGTCTAGCTGCAGTATTAAATTTGTTTGTAAAACACAATTTGAATTTATCTAAAATTCAATCTCTACCAATTAGTAACGAACCTTGGAATTATGCTTTTTTTGCAGATTTAATATTCGAAAAATCACATAATATAGATTTTATTCTAAAAGAATTAGCCCTTATCGTTCAAGAATTTCAAGTCTTAGGAATGTATCAAAATAAAAACAAGGACTATGATAATTAAACCAGCAAAACGCTTAGAAAACGTAGGCGAATACTATTTTTCTACAAAACTGAAAGAAATTAGTGAGTTGAATGAACAAGGCAAAGTCATTATCAATTTAGGAATAGGAAGCCCAGATTTAGCGCCGCCACAGGTTGTAGTAAACGCTTTAAAAACCGCAAGTAATGATTTAACAAAACACGCGTATCAAAGTTATACAGGTTTACTCGAACTACGAGAAGCAATAGCTGCATTTTATGCTGAACATTATGCAGTCTCTTTAAACCCTACTAATGAAATTTTACCACTTATGGGTTCCAAGGAAGGGATTATGCATATTAGTATGGCTTTTTTGAATGCAGGAGATGCTGTTTTAGTGCCAAACCCAGGTTATATTACTTATGCTGCAACAGCCAGATTGCTTGATGCTACAGCTATATATTATGATTTAGAAGCGTCTAATAATTGGCTGCCCGATTTTGATGCTTTAGAAAAATTAGATTTAACAAAAGTAAAAATAATGTGGGTAAATTATCCGCATATGCCAACGGGAGCAAAGGCAACAAAAGCAATTTTTGAAAAACTAATACATTTTGCCAAAAAACATAAAATTCTATTGGTTAATGATAATCCGTATAGTTTTATTTTAAATACCCAAAAGCCTCAAAGTATTTTAGGTATAAAAGGAGCAAATGAGGTTGCTTTGGAGCTTAATTCGCTTAGTAAAACGTTTAATATGTCAGGTTGGCGTCTTGGTATGTTGCTGGGAAAAGCATCATATATTACTAGCGTGTTGCAAGTGAAAAGTAATATGGATTCGGGTATGTTTTATGGTATTCAACAAGGAGCAATAGCCGCTTTGTCAAGCCCACAAAGTTGGTATGATAATCAAAATGAAATTTATAAAAAACGCAGAGAAATCGTTTGGAAAATATTGGATAAACTAAACTGTAACTATGTCAAAGACCAAGTAGGATTGTTTATTTGGGCTAAAATACCAAAAGAAACAACTGTAAATAAATTATGCGATTATTTATTATATAAAAAAGCTGTTTTTGTTACGCCAGGTCATATCTTTGGCACTAATGGCAATACTTATATTCGTGTGTCATTATGTGTGTCAATAGAGAAATTAAATGAAGTTTTAAAAAGAATTAGCTTATGAAAATAGCAGTAATAGGTTTGGGTTTATTAGGAGGCTCTTTTGCTTTAGAATTTAGGGCGTTGGGCTACAAAATTTATGGTGTAGAAGCTAATGAAGTTCATGCGGCTGAGGCATTAGCTTTGGGTTTAGTAGATGAAATAGTTATTTTAGAAAAAATAACAGAAATGGATGTTGTTTTACTAGCAGTTCCTGTAGATGTGCTAGATGATTTAGTAGTTACGGTGCTTGATTTAGTTACGGATAATACCTTGGTTTTTGATGTTGGCTCTACTAAAGAATCAGTTTGTAACGCTGTGCGAAATCACTCTAAAAGGGCTAATTTTGTAGCAATGCATCCCATAGCAGGAACAGAGTTTTCAGGCCCTCAAGCAGCTTTTCAAGGATTGTTTAAAGGGAAAGTAACTATTATTTGTGAGCAAAAATTATCAAACAAAAAATTATTAGATAAACTATTAAAACTATTAAAACCTTTAGAAATGCGTATAGAATATATGGAAAGTTCAGCGAAACATGATATGCATATTGCTTATGTATCACATCTTTCTCATGTGAGTTCTTTTATGCTAGGTAAAACAGTTCTAGAAATAGAAAAAAGTGAGAAAAGTATATTTGACATGGCAGGAAGTGGATTTGAATCTACCGTGCGTTTAGCCAAAAGTTCGCCAAAAACGTGGACGCCTATATTTTTGCAAAATAAAAAACATATTATAAATGCTTTGGACGAATATATTACTAATTTAGAAAACTTTAAAACTTTAATTAAAGATGAAAAATCAACAGAAATACATGCAGTAATGCAAGAAACAAATTATATAAAAACAATATTAGACAACTAAAAAAAATAAGATAATTATGAAAACATTAAACAATGATTGGTTAAAAGAAATGAAGCTAGATCATCCGTTAGTAATTGCAGGGCCTTGTAGTGCAGAAACGGAGGAGCAAGTGTTAGATATTGCACAACAGTTAAAAAATTCTGACGCTACTGTGTTTCGTGCAGGAGTTTGGAAACCTCGCACAAGACCAGGAAACTTTGAAGGAATCGGTGCTTTGGCATTGCCTTGGTTACAGCGTGTAAAAAAAGAAACAGGCTTACTTATCGCTATAGAAATAGCGAATGCTACACATGCAAAACTGGCTTTGGAACACGATGTAGATATTCTTTGGATTGGTGCTCGTACTACGGTTAATCCATTTGCAGTGCAGGAAATAGCTGATGCTATAGCAGGAACCGACAAAATTGTTTTAGTAAAAAATCCTGTAAACCCAGATTTGGAGCTTTGGCTTGGAGCAGTAGAGCGTTTTCAAAAGGCAGGAATAAAGAAATTGGGAGTAATTCACCGTGGTTTTTCTACTTACCAGAAAACAAAATATAGAAATAACCCAAATTGGCAAATTCCTATTGAGGTGAAAAACCGTTTTCCTAATTTACCTATTATCTGCGACCCTTCGCATATTTGTGGTAACAGAACCAATCTGCTTGATGTTTCTCAAACCGCATTAGACTTACAGTTTGATGGTTTGATGATAGAAACGCATAACAATCCTGACAAGGCTTGGAGTGATGCCAAACAGCAAGTAACACCAAATCGTCTTAAAGAAATGACGGAGGAGCTTACCATACGAAAAAGTAGTTTTGAAGCCGATGATGCTAAGAAAGAATTAGCAAAACTTCGAGAAGAAATAAATATAATAGATGAACAGTTAATCACATTATTAGCAAATAGAATGCAAGTGTCTGACAAAATAGGCGAAACCAAGAAAAAGCAGAATGTAGCTGTGTTACAGCAAGACCGTTGGAATGAGATTGTTGCTAAAACTCTTACTAGGAGTGAGGAACTTGGTTTGAGCGAAGAGTTTATTAAGAAACTTTATAAAGCAATACATCAAGAGTCTATAATGCATCAAGAAAAAGTTATCAATAGCTAATTACTTTGCATTAGAATTTTAAAGAAAGTTTAGAATAAAAAAAGCACTTAACAATTTTGTTAAGTGCTTTTTTAGTTATTTATACTGATTAAGTATTACATTTTAATCACTTTTTTACTCATTTTACTACCATTTTCTAGCAGCACTTCAAAGATAAGTATTTGTCCTTTTTGCACATCTAACTGTACAGTATTAC
>CAYPAK010000078.1:0-7712 GCA_964408665.1 uncultured Flavobacteriaceae bacterium
AAAATCAAACAACACCAAGCCGTCGTCATCAATTTTGCTTAGTTTTATTTGGTGTAAGGTATTTACTAATGCTTTATCATAAGCGGTTTTTACTTTTACATAATTCTCAGTAAATCCATAGATAAACCCATCGTGATTATCGGCTTCAAAGAGTGCGGTAAGTGTGTTTCCTATTTGACTATCATAAAAAGCCCTGCGTTTTTTCACTGACAGGCCTCGTAGCATTTTGCTTCGTTTATGGCGCACTTGTGGTGGCACAACTCCGTCCATAGCTACCGCTTCGGTATTAGGACGTTCCGAGTAGGTAAATACATGTAAATACGCAATATCTAAATCTTGTAAATAGCGGTAGGTTTCTAGAAACAATTCATCGGTTTCACCAGGAAACCCTACAATAGTATCTACGCCAATACACGCATTAGGCATGAGTTCTTTTATGCGGTTTACACGGTTTGTATAGGTTTCTCGCAAATAACGGCGCTTCATTTTTTTAAGCAACGTATCACTTCCGCTTTGCAAAGGAATATGAAAATGGGGCACAAAACTATTAGAATTGGCTACAAATGCAATGGTTTCATCCTTTAATAAATTAGGCTCTATAGAAGAAATACGCAAGCGGTGAATACCTTCAACCTTGTCTAAGGCTTGTACTAATTCAAAGAAGGTGTGTTCGTGCTTTTTATTGCCAAATTCGCCCTTGCCATAATCACCTATATTTACACCAGTAAGTACTATTTCTTTAATCCCTTGATTGGCTATTTCTTTAGCATTTTTCAGTACATTTTCTAAGGCATCACTTCGTGAAATTCCTCTAGCTAATGGTATGGTGCAATAAGTACATTTGTAGTCACAACCATCTTGTACTTTTAGAAAAGCGCGTGTGCGCTCGCCTATAGAATACGCACTTTCGTATTGGTTTACTTCGTCTATTTCACAAGAATGCACCTCGCCCATATCGTTTTTGGTCAAGTCATTAATATAATCGGTAACTTTAAATTTTTCTTGTGCGCCAAGTACTAAATCTACGCCGTCAACTTGTGCCAATGTTTCGGGTTTTAGCTGTGCGTAACAACCAATTCCTATAATAAAAGCCTTTGGGTTTTGCTTTAAAGCGGTTTTTACTACATTTTTAAATTTTTTATCTGCATTTTCGGTTACAGAGCAAGTATTTATAACATAAATTGCTGCTTTTTCTTCAAATTTTACACGCTCAAAGCCTTCATTAATAAAACTACGTGAGATTGTTGCGGTTTCCGAAAAATTTAATTTACATCCTAATGTGTAAAAAGCCACCTTTTGCATTTCCTTATTTTTAATAAATTTATAAGTTGCAAAGCTACAATTTTTTTAGGAAGCTTTTTTAGGAATTACTATGATTTCTAATAGCAGAAATTATTTTAGCATAATCACTTTCGTGCTTTACAAAGTCATAATCACTTACATCTATAATAAGGGTGTTAATATCGGTTTTAGATTTGATAAAATCCATATAACCATCGTGAATTTGCTTAAGATAATCGGCAGATATATTTTGCTCATAATCGCGCCCACGTTTTTTGATATTTTCAAGCAATCGTTCGGGGCTTTGGTATAAAAAGACATATAAATCGGGCTTTATCATCTCTTTATACATCATATCAAACACTTTGCGGTAGAGTTTAAATTCATCATCATTCAACGTAACTTTAGAAAAAATAACCGATTTGAACACGTAGTAATCTGAAATAATAAAGTTTTTAAACAAATCATATTGTGCCAAATCATCAGATAATTGTTGATATCTATCAGCTAAAAAAGACATTTCTAAAGGAAAAGCATAACGGTCTTTATCCTCGTAAAACTTAGGTAAAAAC
This sequence comes from uncultured Flavobacteriaceae bacterium, assembly GCA_964408665.1. Lineage (GTDB taxonomy): Bacteria > Bacteroidota > Bacteroidia > Flavobacteriales > Flavobacteriaceae > JALSVQ01. Next base: position 1,854 of record CAYPAK010000078.1, read on the forward strand.
GGATTATCAGCAAAGCGCTCCAATACTTTTTTAGCATTAAAATCTGCTGCCATCATATTGGTAAGTGTGGTTTTTCCTGCGCCAATATTTCCTTCTATAGCTATGTAGCTGTATTTTTCGGTAAGCGGTACTGGGCGTATAAGTTTTAAATCTGTGCGTGTAGCAGTATTTTTGTCAATACAGTTAGCAAGACACGTCTTTATAGTTGTTTTGCTTATAGGATGTGTTATATTTGCTGCAATTTCATTAAGCGGTTCTAGCACAAAATTGCGTTCTAGCATTTTATTATGCGGTATAAGTAGTGCTTGAGAAAAAATAATATCATCATCAAAAAGTAGAATATCAATATCTATTAGTCTGCTTTCGTACTGTCCGCTTTCAAGGTGCGTTCTTCCTAGTTTGAGTTCTATTTTTTCTATTTCTTGCCAAAGAATTTCTGGAGAAAATGGCGTTTTTACTTCTATTACTATATTAAAAAAATCAGGAGCTTCAAAGCCCCAAGAAGCAGTTTTATAAACACTAGAAACACGAATTACATCACCAATACTATTACTTACTTCATTTATAGCATCTTGCAAGTTTTGGAGTTTATCACCAAGGTTAGTTCCTAAAGAAAGATATGTAGTTCTTAATATTTTCATAAAGCTTTTGCAAAAATGAGAAAAGAATTTGAGAATGTTTTATATTAGCAGCCTAAACTTATAAACAATTTTTAAATAAAAATAAATGAGCTTTTCTAAACATATTTTAGCTACTGTAATTGGTTTTTTTGTTGCCTTTTTAGTTTTCTTTTTTGTAGTAATTATTTTTTCTGCATTAGCAGGAAGTGGCGAGCAAGTTACGGTGCATAAAAACTCAGTACTAGTACTAGACAGTAGCAAAAAAATAGCTGATTACACTCCTAAAGACAATGGCCCTTTTAAAGGGTTGAATTTATCAGAAACATTGGGTTTAGATGCCGTATTAGACGCCATTGCTAATGCAAAATCAGACGGAAAAATAAAAGGGATAAGTATAGAAAGCGGTTTTGCAGCAGGACTTGCACAAACTCAAGAAATACGAAAAGCGTTGCTAGATTTTAAAACTAGTGGCAAATTTATCACTGCATATAGCGATGCCTATTCTCAAAAAATGTATTATTTAGCTAGCGTTGCAGACACTATATTTCTTAACCCAAATGGTGCGATAGATTTCAAAGGTCTAGGTGCAGAAATGCTCTATTATAAAGATTTTGAAGATAAATACGGCATAAAAGCCAATGTAATACGTGAAGGAAAGTATAAAAGTTTTGGCGAACCGTATATAAAAAACCATATGAGTGATGCTAACAGAACACAACTTAAAGTATTGCTAGGAAGTATTTGGGCTGAAATCAGTACAGAAATCACGGCGTCAAGAAATATTTCAGCAGCTAATTTAGACAGTATCGCTAATAGCTTAGGCGGAAGAAAAGCAACTTTAGCTTTAGCTAATGGTTTAATAGATAAAACAGCCTATTTAGATGAATACGAAGCTAGTCTGCATAACGCCTTAAGTATTTCTGAAAAAAAGAAAATAAAGAAAATAAGCCTTAATGATTATATAAAAGTATCTAAACGTAGCAGCAGTTCTAAAAACAAAATAGCGGTAATTTATGCTCAAGGCGAAATAAAGTACGGAGCTGGAGACGCTACATATATCGGTCAGGACCGTATGATAAAAGATATCCGCAAGGCAGTAAAAGATAAAAAAGTAAAAGCTATTGTGCTACGTGTAAACTCCCCTGGAGGTTCTGCCCTAGCTTCCGATTTGATTTGGCGCGAACTCGTATTGGCAAAAAAGAAAAAACCATTGATTGTTTCTATGGGAAACTATGCAGCTTCGGGTGGTTATTATATCTCGTGTATGGCAGATGAAATATTTGCCGAGCCAACAACCATAACAGGCTCTATAGGTGTTTTTGGTATTTTGCCTACCTTTAAAGGTTTATTAGACGAGCAAGGCATCAAAGCAGAACAAGTAAAAACACACGAATTTGCCATAGGTTATAGTCCGTATAAAGAATTAGAAGAAAAATATGCTAGTATTGTCCAAGAAGGCGTTTCAGATATTTACTTACAGTTTAAATCACGCGTTGCCAAAGGGAGAAATATCAGTATAGACAGCGTAGAAACCATAGCGCAAGGGCGTGTTTGGAGTGGTCGTGATGCAGTAAAAAATGGTTTGGTAGATAAACTAGGAAGCCTTGACGATGCGCTAGCCGCTGCCGCAGAAAAAGCAGCAATTACATCATACAAAATTGTAAAATATCCTAAAATCACTAAAGATTTAAAAGCAATATTGGCATCATTTAACAAAAGTCCTTTTGGTTTGTCTAAAGAAGCATTAGTAAAAGAAAAATTAGGAACAAAAGCTGCAAATCTATTAAAATCAACCGAAAAAATACTTCGAGAAGAAGGTTTGCAAACACGTTTGCCTTATGATTTAGAAATACAATAAATGGATTTATTACGTGTAGAAAAGGAGTTAAAAAAACGATGGATTTTTCCGTATAAATGGGGAAGAAAACAAAATGACACTTGGGATAAAAACACCAATTTTATTTACAAAACCTACACCTTTGAAGCATTAGAAAAACAATTAGCAAATTCTGAGCAAGACCTTAAAGATTACGCAATGAACCGCTGGTATAATTACTGGTCTGCCAAAGCGGTAGAAGCTATTTTTGCAAACCATAAAAATGTAATAGCAAACCGCAATCAATATGATAAATTAGTAGATTTTACCATTAATAACATTCCTTTTGACCATAAAACTACTGTGTTTCCTAAAGGCTTTAAACATTCGTTCTCTTATGCCGAGGCTCATAAAAATGAACTTATCCGTTGGTTGTACCAAAACCAAAGTCAGCAAGGTAGAAAGCATCATAATAATAGAATTTTTGTAGTGCTTTATGATGAAAATGGGCAACACTGGAGACTCAAAGCAGCAATACAAGATATAAAAACTGTTATTGACAATTATATGCTTACTTTTGCTCAAGAAAATTTAATAAAGCTAAACTTTGATAATAAAACGGTTTATAGCGATATTATTTGGATTAAATCTATTATGCACTAATGAATTATATAGGCTCAAAAAGCAAATTAGCATCTTTTATTAAAGAAACCATTTATGATGTAGTAGGCAAAGACTTATCGCAAAAAACATTTTGTGATATTTTTGCAGGTACCGGTATCGTTGGGCGAAGTTTTAAAGCAGAAGTAAAAAGCGTTATTGCTAATGACTTGGAGTATTATAGCTATGTGCTCAATCAAAATTACATAGCAAATAGTAATGTATTAAGCGAAGCAACATCATATATTGAAACATTAAATAATTTACCTTTAAAAAAAGGATTTATCTATAAGAATTATTGTCGCGAAGGCAAAACGGATAGAAATTATTTTTCGGCTGTAAATGCACAGAAAATAGATGCTATTCGCCAACAAATTGAATTATGGAAAACTGCAAAAACAATTACTGCTGCAATGTATTATTTCTTACTTAGTAGTTTATTAGAAAGTGCAGATAAGGTAGCCAATACCGCATCGGTTTATGGTGCTTACCTAAAACAACTCAAAAAAACAGCTCAAAAAGAATTGCAATTAATACCTGCTACATTTTTAGTTGATAATAAAAAACACGTGGTTTATAACGAAGACAGTAATGTTTTAATAAAAAAAATAAAAGGTGATATGCTTTATATGGACCCGCCATATAATGCTAGACAATACGGCGCTAATTATCATTTATTAAACACTATAGCAAAGTATAATGAATTTGTACCCAAAGGAAAAACAGGACTTCCAGACTATAATAAATCTGATTATTGTAGTAAGCCAAAGGTAAAATCAAGCTTTGAACAGTTAATAAAAGATGCCAATTTCAAATACATTTTTCTTAGTTATAATAATGAAGGATTGATGTCTGTCGCTGAAATCAAAACTATAATGTCAAAGTACGGAAAATATAGCTTAGCTAAAACCGATTACAAACGTTTTCGAGCTGACAAAGCAGAAAACCGCAATCACAAAGCAAGTACTACCGAAGAATACCTGCATATTTTGATTAAAAATTTGTAGTAAACTATTTTATGGCATAGCTTTTGATTTATCATTTTGAAAAGAGATGATTATGAAAAAGAGATTACTATTATCGGCTTTAATTGCCCTCGTTTTATTCAGTTCATGTGAAACTGATAGTTATGTTAATGATTACCAAGACACTTCAATTTCTGGAGGAGAAATCTTAGAATCAAACGACTTGTGGTATGTAGATTTTAACCGTACCGTTGGTTCTGGCGAAGTACCATTTATGTCCAAAGCATTTACTATTTCGTTTAGAAATGGTCGTATATTAGCTAATAATAATTTAGTAGGATTGGGCTACACAGGAAACGGTTATGGTATAGACGTAGGAGATTATAGCTATGATTATCATAGCAGTTTGGTAGATGCATATCATATAATTGATGGATATTATCAAATGGACATCATACCATTATCAGGAAATCGTATTAAAATATATTTTCCACAAGTAGATACAACGTATTATTTAGAAGGTTACAATCGCTATGATTTTGACTACGATCAGGTTTTCTATGACAATGTGCATTATTTTCTTCAAGAATATGAAGCTTGGGAAAAGGTTGAAGTTATAGGAGGAAATGCAAATGTATTTGATGATGAAAATTTCTTAGCATTTTTTCCTGATATAAACGGCGATTATTTTAAATCATCAATAGATAACTTTGGCACGAATATTGATAATATTTATTGGGATTATGTAGGTGATTATGAAATCTATAATTTAACAAATACTACGAAAAAGTTGCGTTTATTATACGATGCAGGAAGCCAAGAAGCTTTTGACCTAACTATCCCAGATGATGCGCATATTGAGTTGTACCATATAGCAAGCGGAACGACATACCGTTTTGAAGGAGTAGGTTTTATACAATATATGCGTCAAGGATCAAATAGAACGAAAAAAGTTTTAAAAACGCTAGTAGATTAGCCTTTATAAAACATATAATATATGAAAAGGAGAGTGCGATAAACCGCAATAAAAATTAAGTTTGGTTAGTTGATTTTTGGTTAAATCGTTAGAAACACCGCTGATATTATCAGTGGTGTTTCTTTTTATTAATGGAATTAGTTTTGAGTTATTTTTATAATAAATATTTTGATTTTAGTTTAAAAAAGTGTATATTTGGATATTATTAATTTTAAACAAAAATAAAGAACATGGGATTATTTTCATTTATTAAAGATGCAGGAGCAAATGTTTTCGGCATAGGAAAAACAACAGCAGAAGAAAATGCAGAAGCTGCTGCTGCCAAAGCAACGGGACTTACTAACGCTGTAGAGGCATATAATTTTGACATTGTAGATTTAAATATCGAAGTAGCAGGAGATGTAGCTAAAGTTTGGGGAACTACCAAAGACCAAGAAACTAAAGAACGTGTTATCTTAGTTGTAGGAAACACAGAAGGTATTGCAACTGTAGATGACTATATTGATGTAGAAACGCCACAACCAGAAGCACAGTTTCATACGGTAGTTAGTGGAGATACTTTAGGAAAAATAGCAAAAACATTTTATGGAAACGCTATGAAATACCCCGTAATATTTGAAGCAAACAAACCAATGCTTTCTCATCCTGATAAAATTTATCCAGGACAAGTATTGCGTATTCCTGCTTTGGACTAAGTAAATCACAATTTTATAAAAAAAAGCGTAAAGTACTGATATACTTTACGCTTTTTTTATTCTTAAATTTAATTTAAAACTTTTTCTTTAAACTAAATTATAATAATCATTTCTAAAAAAAGCGAGG
>CAYPAK010000079.1:0-3065 GCA_964408665.1 uncultured Flavobacteriaceae bacterium
ATGTGGGCAAAAAATAATAATTATACGGTAAAAGAGCTCAATTATCAGCGTGGAGATACCGCAGGAATAAAAACAGTAACGCTAGAGATTAATGGCGAATATGCATTTGGTTACCTAAAAGGAGAAAATGGCGTGCATCGCCTTGTGAGAATCTCCCCTTTTGATAGTAATGCAAAAAGACACACCTCTTTTGCTTCGGTTTATGTGTATCCGCTAGCAGACGAGTCTATTGAAATTCATATCAATCCTGCAAATATTTCTTGGGAAACTATGCGAAGTAGTGGGGCTGGCGGGCAAGGTGTAAACAAAATAGAAACAGCAGTGCGCCTTAGGCATAAACCTTCGGGTATAATGATAGAAAACTCTGAAACACGCTCGCAACTAGAGAATAAAGCTAAAGCAATGCAACTACTCAAATCACAATTATACGAAATAGAACTGCAAAAAAAGCAAGCAAAGCGTGACGAAATAGAAGCCAATAAAAAGAAAATAGATTTTGGCTCTCAAATACGAAACTATGTAATGCATCCGTATAAACTGGTGAAAGATGTTCGTTCAAAATACGAAACTGCTAATATAGATGCAGTACTAAATGGTGAAATAGACGAATTACTCAAAGCATATTTAATGAGTATTGGTCAAAAGAGCAGTAAAAACGAATTATGATCATTCCTTTTATAAATATACATACGCATCACAAAGCTACTGACGAAACGATTATCACTGTCATAAACCAATATCCAAAAGAATTGCAAGATGATATACTATATTATAGTATAGGTATTCATCCTTGGTATATTAAAAAGGAATCACTAGACGATGAATTTAGAATTCTAAAAACTGCTTTAGTTAATAAAAACTGTATAGCAATAGGAGAATGCGGCTTAGACAAACTAACTACTACAGCTTTTGAATTGCAAAAAGAAGTATTTACTAAACAGCTCGCATTAGCCAAAAAATACAAGAAGCCTGTCATAATTCATTGTGTAAAAGCCTTTGATGAATTAATACTAATTAGAAAAAAATATCCTGAAATTAAAATGATTGTTCATGGGTTTACAAAAAATAATAAACTCGCAAAACAACTTCAAAATCAGGATTTTTATTTGTCTTTTGGCGAGCAATTATTAAAAAATGAAGCGCTTTTAACTGGAATTGATATATCAAAGTTATTTTTTGAAACTGATGACACATTAGTCGATATAAAAACAATTTACAAAGCTGCTGCAAAACAATTAAATGTATCTTTGCCAGATTTAAAAGAAAAAATTTTAACAAACTATACTGAATTTTTAAGCAACTAATGACTGATTTTTTACAACGCACAACCCTTTTAATAAAAGAAAAAGGAATTGAAAAACTACAAAATGCCAATATTTTAATTGTAGGAATTGGAGGAGTTGGCTCCTATGCAGCCGAAGCTTTAGTGCGTGCAGGAATAGTAAAACTAACCATTGTAGATGGTGACACTATAGACCCAACAAACATAAACAGGCAATTACTTGCGCTAAATAGCACCGTTGGAAAATCAAAAACCGAAGTACTAAAACAACGCCTGCTAGATATTAACCCTAATTTAGCGTTAACCTGTATTCAAGAGTTTCAAACTCCCGACAAAATTGTTACATTAATAGACCCAAAATACGATTGGATTCTAGACTGTATAGATAGTATCCAGCCTAAAATAAATATGCTCGTTGCTGCAAAACGCAAGCACATCAAAATAGTAAGTGCTATGGGTGCTGGTGGAAAAATGGACCCAAGCAAGATAAAAGTAACTGATATTCACAACACTAAAGAATGTTTATTAGCTCGTAAAATTCGTAAAGAACTTAATAAAAGAGGTATTCACAAAGGTATAAGAGCCGTTTATTCTACAGAACGACAAAACCCAGACAGTCTTGCCCTAACCGATGGTGCTGACTACAAGCGTTCCTACTACGGCACAATAAGTTACATGCCTGCACTATTTGGTATGTTTGCTGCAGCAGAAGTTATTAAGTATTTATTAAAAAAAGAGTAACTTTGCACAATGAGCAAACCATATAGAAAATACAAACCAAAGCTTGTACGAAGTATCTTAAGCGATGTATTAAAACACAATCGGCTAGATAAAGGTATAGAAGAACTTGATATAAAAGCTGCTTGGGAAAAACTTATGGGAAATGGTGTGATGAGCTATACCGAAGACGTGCAAGTAAATAAACAAACACTCTATGTAAAGCTATCTTCTGCTGTGCTTCGTGATGAATTGAGCTACGGTAAAGCAAAAATTATCAAAATGATTAATGATGAATTACGCAAAGAAGTAATTACTAAAATCGTATTACAATAAACGTGTTAGAAAATAGTACATATCAATGGAGAAAAGCATCTGTGCTAGTACGCATCATTGTAATTCTTGTATTTTTTTTTGCAATCCAAACTGTTTTTTTTCTTAGTACAAGACATTACATAACAGCATTATTGGCTAATATGTTTGGGCTAAATAATCAGCTCACTAGTGTATTTACAAAACCTTGGACAGTTTTTACATATAGTTTATTTCACAAAGATGTAAATCATTTTTTGGGGAATATCATCTTCTTCTATTTTATAGGACGGGAATTTTTAAATCTTTTTTCTAGTAAACAGATGCTACAAGTAGTGTTTGGCGGTATTCTAAGTGGTGCTTTTGTTTTTTTAGCTATGAGTAATCTCATTACAACTTATAACGGAGAAGCTATATTACTTGGGTTTTCGGCTGGAGTTTTCGCTTTATTGGCTACAATTACTGCATACCGACCAACATACAATGTGTATTTTACCGAAAGAGCAAAAGTAAAAATCTGGATAATTGCAGTGATTTTTATTCTCTATACGCTGCTAACATCAAATAGAAATAGCGGTGGTAATTTTGCGCATTTTGGAGGTGTTTTATTTGGCATTATCTTTGGTTTAAATTTAAAAGGAATATTTGCTTTAAGTAGAAAAACAAATCTAAAAACAGTACATCGTAGTGTTATAAAATCTACTTCTAACTATAGTAAAGATCAAGAAACTCAAATAAACAGAATATTAGATAA
>CAYPAK010000079.1:3165-7635 GCA_964408665.1 uncultured Flavobacteriaceae bacterium
TTCAACTAGTAGCACATAAAAAAACATGTCCTTATAAAACTATTATTTGTGGTGATTTTAATAATACCGCTTTTTCATATAGCTACAAGCAACTTGCTGCAAACATGCAAGATACATTTACAGTAAAAGGAACTGGTTTTGGAAAAACCTTTAGCGCTTTTGTTTTTCCTTTTCGTATAGACTTTATTCTTGCTAATAATGATTTAAAAGTTAAGAGCTTCAAAACATACAGTACTATTAATTATTCCGATCACAAAGCAGTAGAAGCAAAATTAAATCTATAAACACTATTTTTTACATAATATATAAAAACAGAAATCCCGTCCAATGGACGGGATTTCGTCTTAGACAGTCTCCTGCCTAAAAACCAAACACTATGAAAAATCTTATGAGTTTAATATACTTTGAACAGTTGCTATTCCACCACCGTTAAGTATATCTACTCCTTGTTTTTTTAAGAAATCAGTAGCATTTCCGCTTCTTGCGCCACTTCTACAGTGTGCTACTACTTTTCCCATTTTTTTTATCTTTTCTACATTTTGAGGTACTGTATCCAAAGGGATATTTACAGAACCTTCAATATGTTCTTCTGCATATTCTGCTGGTGTACGTACATCTAATATTGTAGCTCCTGCATCTAAATATGCTTTAATTTCTTCTGGTTTTGGTCCAAAACCGAACATACTCATTATTCCCATCTTTATCTTTTTTATTAAATTAATTATGCTGCAAATAAACTACTTTTTTAAAGAACAAACTGTAACTTTGGTTACATAGCAGCATCAATAACTTTAAGACCATTCTCAATTAAAAAACTAAACTTAGCTTCTTTCATTAAAGAGTACAAATATCGATAAATTTTTTCACATAATGAAATGTTTTCTTTAGAAATTTCGTAAATCTCTAAAACAATAAGCCACTCCATTGGATATGAAGTAATTATTTTATTAAAAATATCAGAAATATTTATTGTTTTGTCTCCTTCTCTATATAATCTTACTTGATTATATAGGAATTCCAACTCCAATTCTGCTTGTTTTTTCACTATTTGGATTGTTTTCTCCTGAGGAACATTCTTTTTTATAGGAAAAGAATCAAAAGTTGCTGGGCCAGAAAAGGCAGAAACGATATTTTTTCCTACCGCCATATCATAAATACCCCAAGACGGGTCAAATAATATCTTATCTTTATGTTTTACAGTACAGTTTTTAAAACTTATAAGTATAATCTTACCTTGCAGGTTTCTAACTCCTGTTATTATTTCGCCACGCACACTTACTTCTCCTTCAAAAACAAGTTCAATTTCTTTGCCTTCAAAAATACCATAAGCCTCTAAATCTCTAGGACTCATATCTTCAATAGCCAAATTAATGCTTTTCAACTTTCCAATAGGAGAACCAAAACCTTCACTATGATAAGCTGTTCCATGACCTATCAATTCTTTTTCACGATAAGCCAACGCAGTCTCTCCTATAGTCTGAATATATATTGGATTGTAGTTTCCATCATCTATCACATTAGCAAAAACTCCAGAAATCTGCAATCCTGTACTCAATTCTATTGTGCCAATACTCTTAGAAGCAACTAGCTTTTCTACACCTTTCAACCCCCCTCTACGCACCGCCATAGTATTAGCAAATTCTTCTAAGACAAAACTTAGATGTGGAAAATTAGGCGTTACAAATAGTTGTGGTTGCTGCTTGGTTATGTCAAAATTCTGTTCTGCTGCTAAAACGCTATAGGGTATTTTTTTTACATCATCTTTTAAACAAGAAATACTTTCGCCAATAGAAGACAGTAATCCTGCACCATAAATTTCAGGTTTTTCTAGCGAACCTATAAGGCCATATTCTACTGTCCACCAATGCAAATTGCGTATTTGAGCCATTTCTGAAGGCTCTCCCATATTTTCACTTATCTCTTTTATAGCTTTTTCTGCTGTTGCTATTTCAGCAGGTTTTGTACCTTTTGCTTCTTTTATTATAGATAAATGACGTATTGCTTCATAAAGTTCATAATCTTTAGCAGAAGATATAGCCTTTGCTCCTATTTCTCCAAACCGTCTTAAATACTCTGCATATTCTGGGTTAGCAATAATAGGTGCATGACCTGCTGCCTCGTGTAATATATCGGGAGCTGGTGTGTAGGCAATATGTGCAAGCTGTCGTATATCTGAAGCGATAACCAACACATTATATGCTTGAAATTCCATAAATGCATTAGGTGGTATAAAGCCATCTACTGATACTGCTGCCCAACCTATCTCGCCTAAAATCTCATTCATAGCTTCAATACTAGGAATGTTATCTATGCTTACTCCTGTTCTATGCAAGCCTTCTACATATGATTTATGCGCTATTTCAGGTAAAAAATGCAAATTAACACGCATTACATAGCGCCACACCGCTTGATCTATTGCAGTATATTTTGCATAATGCTGATCTACAATAAATTGCTTTAAGCGATTAGGCAGTTTAGAAAGTATTTTATTATTCGCTACAAAATCCATAAATAATTAAGTTATAAAAAATTATTATTTTGTAAATTTAATAAAAAGATAGCAATCTTAAAAGGTACTTCTTGATTTTTAAAATTTTTAATTATTTTCAATTCCAAAACTGCTATTTTCAAATAAATTTATTTTACATTTGTATCAATTATTAAATAATTAATACACAATTATAATGAAATCAAAAATAAATGCATTTATGGATTATGCGCAAGCATTGAATCCTAATGAACCAGAATTTATTCAAGCAGTTCATGAAGTTGCTGAAACAGTAATTCCTTTTATTGAGGCTAACCCAAAGTATAAAGGTAAAATGTTATTAGAACGTATGATTGAGCCAGAGCGCACATTCATATTTAGAGTACCTTGGATAGATGACCAAGGAAATACCCAAATCAACAGAGGATTTAGAGTGCAGTTTAATTCTGCAATAGGACCTTACAAAGGTGGTTTGCGTTTTCACCCAACGGTAAACTTAAGTATCTTAAAATTTTTAGGATTTGAACAAGTATTTAAAAACTCATTAACTACACTACCAATGGGTGGTGGAAAAGGAGGATCTAACTTTAACCCTAAAGGAAAATCTGACAATGAAGTAATGCGTTTCTGCCAATCTTTTATGACAGAACTACAAAAACATATTGGCGCTAACACTGATGTTCCTGCTGGAGACATTGGAGTTGGAGGTCGTGAAATAGGTTTCTTATTTGGTCAATACAAAAGACTTCGTGATGAGTTTACAGGAGTACTTACAGGAAAAGGATTACCTTACGGAGGTTCTTTAGTAAGACCAGAAGCTACAGGTTACGGTGCAGTTTACTTTGCTGAGAACATGCTAAAAACGAAAGGCGAAGATTTTAAAGGAAAAGTAGTTGCTATTTCAGGATCTGGAAACGTGGCACAATACGCTACCGAAAAAGCTACACAATTAGGAGCTAAAGTAGTAACACTATCTGACTCTTCTGGATACATCTATGATGAAGACGGTATAGATGCAGAAAAATTAGCTTTTGTAATGGAGCTTAAAAATGTAAAACGTGGACGTATTCACGAATATGCAGACAAATATCCTTCGGCTAAATTCTTTAAAGGAGAACGCCCTTGGTCTGTAAAATGTGATATTGCTATGCCTTGTGCTACGCAAAATGAATTAGAATTAGCCAATGCAGAAACATTAATTGCAAACGGTGTAATGGCTATTGCCGAAGGTGCTAATATGCCTACCACTCCAGATGCTATTGAAGCATTCCAAAAAGCTAAAAAATTATTCTCTCCTGGTAAAGCATCTAATGCTGGTGGTGTTGCTACCTCAGGGTTAGAAATGAGTCAAAACTCATTGCGTTACAACTGGACAAGAGAAGAAGTAGATGCAAAACTACACGGCATCATGAATAGTATTCACGAACAATGTGTAAAATATGGAACACAAGCAGACGGTCATGTAGATTATGTACTTGGTGCTAATGTTGCTGGTTTTGTAAAAGTAGCAGATGCTATGCTTGCTCAAGGAATTGTTTAAGCATTTAAACTAAAAATAACCTCAAAAAGCCTGTTTAAATAAACAGGCTTTTTGTATTTTTGTATAAATCATTAGTGAATATGAAAACCATATACATAGTACGTCACGCCAAATCATCGTGGAAGTACAAAAAGATAAAGGATATAGACAGGCCTTTAAAAAAAAGAGGAATTACTGATGCGTATCTGATGGCAAAAATGCTTACTAAGGCTATTGAAACTCCTAATGTTTTTGTTTCCAGTAGTGCTAATAGAGCATTGCATACTGCTATGATTTTTTGCGATACTTTTTCTTATCCATTAGCAAATCTTAAGATTAAAAAATCACTTTATAACTTTTCTGATGGTTATCTTGTAAAAACTATTAAAGCCTTAGATGATGCTTTTGAGAGTGCTATTATATTTAGCCACGACCACGGCATTACTTCGTTTGTAAATAAATA
>CAYPAK010000080.1:0-1835 GCA_964408665.1 uncultured Flavobacteriaceae bacterium
AACATTAGCAGTTGCCTTAGCTTTAGCTTGCTTCAACAATCCTTTGGATATAAAGGTTCTTCCACTTTCTTGATGTGAAACAATTTTTACAGCATAATTTAATTTATGCAACAGTAAAACAGCATCTATACCAACAGAAGCATCAAGGTAATTGGTAAATTCATCTACAAATAAATAAACTGTTTTTATAGGTTTTTTAGGTTTAGTAGCTTTAGCAAAACGAGCAAACCATTTCCGAAATGTTTGTGGAGAAAGCAAGGGCAAGTTGCGTTCTTGGGCTATACCAAAAGTTTTTTTAATTAATTTACTTGACCATTTTCTAGTAAATAAATAGTTTGACAAACGCGGTATTTTACTTCCTAATGCATTAAATGTAGTACTATAGGCAAAAAATTTATTTCGCCACGAATAACCATTTTCTTCTTGATATTGATATAAAAATTCTGCTTTGAGCTGTGCCATATCTACACCACTTGGACATTCGGAAGCACAAGCTTTACAAGAAACACATAAATCTAAAACATCATACAATTCTTTATAATCAAAAGGGTTTATTTTTTTACTATCTGTAAGGAAATCACGCAAGGCATTGGCTCGCGCTCTCGTGGTATCTTTCTCATTTTTTGTAGCGCGGTAACTTGGACACATAGCTCCTGATATGGTATTTCTGCAATCTCCAGAACCATTACATCGTTCTGCTGCACGCACAACACCTTGCGATGCTGAAAAATCTAAAATAGTATCAATTTCTGGGATTTCTGTATCTACTTTTACTCTAAAATTCTCATCCATTGGTAAGGCATCAACAATTTTGCCTTTATTAAAGATATTTTGAGGGTCAAACGTATTTTTTAAACGTTTGAATAAGTCATAATTAGCCTCTCCAACAAGCATTGGTATAAACGATGCGCGTACAATACCATCACCGTGTTCACCGCTCATACTTCCTTTATATTTTTTGACTAATTGTGCTACTGCAGTAGTGATTTCTTTAAACAAAACAACATCTGCTGATTTTTTTAAATTCAAAATAGGACGTAAATGCAATTCTCCTGCTCCTGCATGAGCGTAATACACTGCTTTTTGATTGAATTTTGCCATCATAGCAGTAAATTCTTCAATATAATTGGGTAAATCTGCTAAAGCAACGGCAGTATCTTCTATACAAGCTACGGCTTTTTTATCGCCAATAAGATTTCCTAGCAAACCTAAGCCAGCTTTGCGTAATACAATCGCTTTGTTTACCTCGTCATCATATAAAAGTGGTGCTGCATAAGACAAACCGCTTTCGGACAATGATACTAGTAATTCATCTGCTTGACTTTGTACCTCTTCTTTGCTGTTTCCTTTTAATTCTAACATTAAAACAGCCGCAGGATCACCTTGAATAAAAAAACGGTTGGCCTCTTGAGTTTTATTTCCTTTGGTACAGTCTAAAATGGTTTTGTCCATCAATTCGCATAAAAACAACTTATGTGTCATAGCAAGTTGCACATCTTTCAAGCTATCAGAAACACTATTATAATGTGCTGCAACTAGTATTTTATATTTCGGAGGGAGCAAATCTAACTGCAAAGTAATACTTGTAGTAAAAGCCAAAGTCCCTTCTGAACCTGCTAGTAATTTAGCAAAATTAAACGGTTTTTTATTGTCTGAAAAAACTACATTATCAAGTAAGGCATCAACTGCATATCCTGTGTTTCTACGGTGAATTGTTTTTTTAGGAAAATGCTTTGTGATTTCTTCTTGCGTGTTTTCATTGGCTAATTCTTTATAAATAAAACGATATAAATCGCCTTCTTTAGTGTTGAGTTTTCGTTTTTTATTAAAATCAT
>CAYPAK010000080.1:1935-7520 GCA_964408665.1 uncultured Flavobacteriaceae bacterium
GTTTTCTTAGCTTTATCTAAAGCTATTATCTCGGTAAAATATTTAGAAACATCTACAATAATACCTTCTCCTACACATTGACCTGCAAGTGATGTTCCTGCTGCTCTAGGTATCAAAGTTACGTGATTATCATTACAAAAAGTAATGATTTTCTTGATATCATCTTTATTTTTAGGATAAACAACTGCCAAAGGCAAAATACGGTAAACCGAAGCGTCAGTAGCATAAATACGTTTTAACAATTCATCAAAATGCAACTCTCCTTGTAATTGATTTGCTAGCTTTTGTAATTGTTTGTTCATATTAATTAACGTTTAAATAGCTTTTGAAAAAATGATTTTTTAATGGTTTCGTGATAACCATTAGCATAAGTTCCGTAGCCATAACCGTAGCCATAGCCATAACCTTTTCCAGAGGCTACATCGTTAAATAAAATAGTAATATTTTTTATTTCTTCTTTATCATATTTGTCATTAATCATATCTAGCATGCCTTTTTTAGAGTAGCCTTGACGTGCTACATAAATAGATGCATCTACATAATTAGCTATTCCTAAAGCATCTGAAACCAAGCCTACTGGCGGTGTATCTATAATAATATAATCGTACTTTTCTTCTAAATAACTGATAAGATTTGCTAATCCATCTCCCAAAAGCAATTCTGAAGGGTTTGGCGGAATAGGTCCTGAGGTAATAATATCTAGATTGTCTATTTTGGTCTGTTGAATAACCTCATCAATAGTTTTGTCATTTATTAAATAGTTTACAGCACCTAGTTTATCATCAACAGTAAATCCTTCATGAATTCTTGGCATACGTAGATCTAAACCTAGTAAAATTGTTTTTTTACCACTTAGTGCAAAAACAGTAGCTATGTTTTTAGCAACAAAAGTTTTACCTTCTCCACTTACCGAAGAGGTTACTAAAACTTTTTTTGCCGTTTCTTTACTTATTTTTTTATAGATAAACTGCAAGCTAGCACGTACAGCTCTAAAAGATTCTGCAGTTCCTGATCGTGGCTTATTAAAAACCACCAAATCATCTTTGGTTTCATTTTTTCCTATTACACCTAAAAAAGGAATTTTGGTTTCATGTTTTAGCTCATCTATAGTATTAATACTACTATCTAACAATGCCATAATTAATAACATAATTATAGGAAGTATTACTCCTAATACTAAGGCTATAATATAATTTAGCATTTTATTAGGTGCTATTGGTGTTTGTCCTACATCTTTAGCATTATCAATAACGGTAACATCTGATACATTGGCAGCCATAGCAATACCTGCTTGACTTCGTTTTTCTAGAAGCATATTGTATGATGCCTCGCTTAAATCATAAACCCGTTTCATGTTAGAAAGGCGCTGTTCTGCCACAGGCAACTTTTTATATTTATGTCTTAATTGTGCAATTCTTTTATTAATGGCTGCTTTATCTGACTTTAATAATGCTTTTGCACTACGAATATTCTCCTTGATTACTTGCTCACGTGCTGCTATCTTACCATCTAATTCTTTAAGCAGCGGATTATCGGCTCTTAAGGATTGCGACAGGTGTTCTTTCTCTACTGCCATAGCCACGAGTTCTGAAACTCCTGAAATAATATTAGGCTCTTCTATTCCTACGGCTGATGGTGATGAAATTCTAGTGAAATTTTTATTTTTAAGATAAGTATCTAGCAGTTCGTAATAACCTATTTTTCTAGCTATAACCATACGTTCCGATTCAAAGCTACTCATATCTTCATAGATTTTTCCGCCTTCGCTAGATAAATCAAAAATTTGGTTTTTAGCTCTAAATTGTTCTAAATCACGTTCGGCAGTTTTTAAAGAATCTGTTACTCCTGTGAGTTCTCTATCAATAAAAGCTATAGTATTTGCAGCAAATAAATTCTTTTTTCGTAATTGATTTTGCTTTAACACAGCAACTGTTTTATTTAAATATTTTGCTAATTTCGCTTTATTTTCGCCTTGCAAAGACAAGGAAAGTATAGACGAACTTTTTGATATTTGTTTAACTTTTAATTTTTTAAATCGAGAAACAACACTATTAAAATTTAAAAACTTAATATAATAAACCCCTTCGTTTTGAAACGTATCATTATTTTTAATTAATTTAAACTGCATAAAAGGGAAAGAAACAAGTTCATTATAAGTCACTGTTTTTTCGTAATGCAGTTCGTCTTTTATTGCAAAAGGATAAATTTTATGTAATTTATAATCTATTAATTGTAACTGCGGAGTTTCAAAATCAACAGCAACATGGAGTTTTTCATTAGGCAATACTGATACTTTAATTAATTGGTTTAGTACTTGCGGTTTATTTTTATCTAATTGAACCACAAAAGGATTAGCTCCATAAATATCAGTATAATAATATTTATCTTGCTTTAAATATTGAATATAATAATCTAATGCCTCAACCACCTCTTCGTTATGCGTTCTAGACTTTAAGGTAGTAATCATAGTCTCTACCTTATCACTTGCTCCACCCCAATTAAAAGTAAGATTCATGCTAGAGGTAAAAAATGGATTTTGCTCATCTTTTACAGATATTTTGGTATCCATTTCATATTGATATTTTTTGCGAACATTGATATAATAAGCAACAGCCAAGGACAAGATTACACTTAATAATATCCACTTCCAACCGCGTAATACACGAAACAATAATGCTTTTATATCTATAGATGGCAAATTAGATGAACCAAAATCAAAATTATTGAATTTTTCCATTATTTAGCGTGTTAAAATAATTACGGTAGTTATAAGTGACAATACAGAAATAACCGTAGTCATAGTCTGCGTTCCTGTAGTTCCTGTACCCCAACTTTTCTGTTTCAAAGGTTTTACATAAACCATATCATTGGGCTCTAAGTAATAGTAAGGAGAATTCAATATGTCTTTTTTTGTTAAGTCTAAACTATGAATTTCTTGTCCGTTTGGTGTTTTACGAATAAGCATTACATGCTTTCTATCACCTACAAAGTTGATGTTTCCTGCATTAGCAATAAGTTCAAAAATATTTACTTGATCTTGGTAAAAAACGTGTGTTCCTGCATTACCAACTTCGCCTTGTATGGTAAGTCTAAATCCTGCCAACTTAGCCGAGACAAATAAATAGGTGTCTTTTTTAAAATAATCAGTTAATAGTTTTTTGGTGATATTATTTTGAATTTCCTCCGTAGTTTTCCCTAAAACAAAAAGCTTCCCAATAACAGGAATACGTATATTCCCTTCAAAATCTACGCTATAACCATCAAAATAAAGGCTTTTATCCGTTTTTACAGTAGTATTAGCTGCATTTGTAGTAGCAAACATCTGCACTAGATTTTGATCTAAGGCCTTTACCGAAATGTGTAATATATCATTAACTTGTATTCTATATTGATTTTTTACTGCATTGACAACTGCTTCTGGTTGCTTGCCGTCTTGCAAATACAATAAATCTTTTTGAGAAACACAAGAACTCAACAATACAACGAGTAGTATTAAAAAATAATTTTTCACTTGTAGTTTTTTTACTTCATTAATTGGTAAAAATACCATAATTACTTATAAACATAAAATATTTGATTATTTTTGTTTAAAATTTTTTTTATGCTAAAGTCTTTTATTCCATTTTTAATACATTCTACCAATGAACATGGCGTACATTCTCCTTTTGTGTTTAAGCTAATAACCGAATGCTTTTATGATAAAAAAATATATACTGCTTATCAAACCATGGCAGATTATCGCAACAATTTACTTACCGATAACACTACAATAACGGTTCAAGATTTTGGTGCTGGTTCACGCGTTTTTAAAAACAATGAACGACAAGTAAAACTACTTGCAAAACATGTAGGCATTAGCCCCAAAAGAGCAAAATTATTATATAGAATGGGAAATTATTTTCAAGTAGAAAACGCTTTAGAAATAGGGACTTCATTAGGAATAGGAACTATTAGCCTCGCTTTATCCTGCAAGCATGTAACTACGCTTGAAGGATGCCCTGAAACCGCTAAAACCGCCTTGAAATATTTAAACAAAAATCATATTGATAATACAGCTTTAATTGTAGGGAATTTTGATACAGAAATCCCTAAATTAATTGAAAAATATGATTTAATTTATATGGATGGTAATCATCAGCAGAAAGCAACTTTAAGCTATTTTGAACAAGTATTAAAGCTAGCACATAATGATACAATCATCATATTAGACGATATACATTGGTCTAAAGAAATGGAAACTGCTTGGAAAATCATCTGTAATGACAAACGTGTTAGCGTAAGTATAGACACTTTTCAATGGGGAATAATTTCCTTACGAAAAGAACAGGAAAAAGAACATTTTGTGATACGAATTTAGGAAATTAGACAATTAGACAATTAGACAATTAGACAATTAGAGGATTAGAGGATTAGAGGATTAGAGGATTAGAGGATTAGAGGATTTTAAATAATACTTCGTTAAAAAAAACATAAATTTGAATATCCTTATAAATTTATAATCTAAATAAATGTATTTTAGTGCAAAATTAAATTTATGGCAACAGCAATAATAGATATCAAAGGTATAATCCGAAATTTTTCGTTAGGAAATGAAACTGTAAAAGTACTCAAAGGCATTGACCTTATCATAGAAAAAGGTGAATATGTAGCCCTTATGGGACCTTCTGGAAGTGGAAAATCTACTTTGATGAATCTACTAGGATGCTTAGATACGCCAACCGATGGAAATTATTTTCTAAACGGAAAAGATGTAAGCCGTATGAGCGATAATCAATTGGCAGAAATACGCAATAAAGAAATTGGGTTTGTATTTCAGACATTTAACTTAATGCCAAGAACAACAGCATTAGACAATGTAGCTTTGCCAATGGTTTATGCAGGTTATAGCCAGTCCGAAAGAAAAAAAAGAGCCGAAGAGGTACTTACAGAAGTAGGTCTTGCTGACCGTATGGATCACGAACCCAATCAGCTATCTGGAGGGCAACGCCAACGTGTTGCTGTAGGTAGAGCCTTAGTAAACAAACCTTCTATAATTCTTGCCGATGAACCAACTGGAAATTTAGATAGTAAAACCTCAGTAGAAATTATGCGTCTTTTTGATGACATTCATGCTAAGGGAAATACCGTTATCTTAGTAACTCACGAAGAAGATATTGCCGAACATGCGCACCGTATTATTAGGCTGAGAGATGGAATAATAGAAAGTGACAAAAGAATAAAATAATGAAAATATACACAAAAACAGGCGACAAAGGACACACTTCACTTTTTGGAGGAACACGTGTTCCCAAGCATCATATACGTATAGAATCTTATGGAACGGTAGATGAACTCAACTCATACATAGGACTTGTCCGTGATTTAATTACAGCTAAAGCACAGCAAGAATTACTTACTATCATACAAGATAAGCTATTTGTTCTTGGCGCAACGCTTGCTACGCCTCCTGAGAAAGAAAAACTAAAAAATGGCGAAAACAGACTGCAAATAAAGCAAGTAACTACCGAAGATATTGAACAGCTAGAAAAAGCAATAGACACGATGAATGCTGAGCTTCCTGCTATGACACATTTTATACTTCCTGG
>CAYPAK010000081.1:0-2139 GCA_964408665.1 uncultured Flavobacteriaceae bacterium
TGCAAATGTACTGCTTTATTCTTTATAATCAAAAACTATTTTAGTTGTTTTAATGCTACGTTATAAAACTGCTAGTTAATAGTAAAAAATTAAAAGATTTTACTCTTTTTTTTGGCTAGTAATATGCTTTTGATACCTTTGTTTTTAATAAAGCAATTTATATATACTATTCTTATGAATATAATCAAAGTAACTACTGTAAACTCTACTAATACTTTCTTGAAACAACTTGCTAAAGAAAAGTTATTAAAAAACTGGACAGTAGTTTGGGCTGAAAAACAAACTTCGGGTCGTGGACAGCAGGATAACGCTTGGTTTTCTGGTCAAGGTGATAATTTAACTTTTAGTATTTTATTAAACGAAGACCCTATTCATCATAAGCATCAATTTTATTTAAATAGAATAGTTTCTTTAGCAATTTTAAAAGTGCTTCAAAATAGCGCTATTGGAGATTTTACCGTAAAATGGCCTAATGATATTATGCTTGGTAGAAAAAAAGTAGCAGGTATATTGATAGAAAACACCATTCAAAAGGGATATATTGTACAAAGTGTAATAGGAATTGGTATTAATATAAATCAAGAGATATTTCCGCCTTCGCTTAATAATGCGGTATCGTTAAAGCAATTAACTAGCAAAAACTACGATATAGAAATGCTTTTGGTAAAAATAGTAACTGCAATCCAAGAACTTTATGCTATAAATAGCAAAAGTGATGTAAGCTACATCAATGATACGTATCAAAAATTTCTATTTAACAAAGAGAAAGTAAGTGTTTTTCAAAAAGAAAATTATTTATTTAACGGTATTATAAAAGGTGTTAGCGAAAAAGGAAAGCTGTGTTTGTTGCACGAAAACGAGAATATTTGCTGTTATAATTCGCATGAAATAAAGCAGATTTTATAAACCAAACCATTACTAGCTTACCTTTTTATAACTTACTACTGCCAAAGTATTCATAACAACAGCAAAAATACTAATACGTATTAACTGTGGTAAAATATCTTGAAAACTAGAACCTTTGAGCATTACCATACGTATTACTTCTATAAAGTAACGTATTGGGTTAAATTCTGTTATTTTTTGTGCCCATTTTGGCATACTTTCTATAGGAGTAAACAGACCGCTCATTAATATAAAAATCACTACAAAAAACCAAGCTATAAACATAGCTTGTTGCTGTGTTTCGGTGAAATTAGATATTAAAAAACCAAAGCCTAAAAACACTAAAATATAAATAGCTGCAAATAGCAAAATAAGTGCAGGATTACCAACTACAGGCACACCAAAGGCTACTCTACCAATGTTCATTCCTAGAAAAAGTAAAAAAATACCAATAACCCAAAACGGAAAAAGTTTACCAATAATAAATTGGTGTTTTTTTATAGGTGTTACATTGATTTGTTCTAAAGTGCCTATTTCCTTTTCGCGCACAATATTCATTCCAGATAAGAAAAAAGTGACCATAGTAATAAGTAAAACAATAATACCAGGAACCATATAGATTTTATAATCTAAAGAAGGATTAAACCAAAAAGAAGGAATAGCTTTTACCGCTTGAAAACCTTGTTTTGATGGGTTTTTTAGCATTAATTGGGTTCGTATGTTTTTATTAAAACCTAAAATAACTTGATTGATGTAACTGTTTTCTACTCCTGCAATAGCACCGTTTATAGCATTAATTTGAATAGATAATGCAGTGTTTTTATTTTTAACTAAATCTTTTTCAAAACGAGAAGGAATCTCTATAAAAGCATCAATATTTCCTTGCTGTAAACCCTCAAACCCTTGTTTGTCTGAAGCATAATCATTAGCAACGATAAAATAGTTAGAAGCATTAAACTTACGAATAAGTTCTCTTGACATCGTAGAATGATTATGATCTATAAAAGCAATATTAATTTTTTTTACATCAAATGTAGCAGCATTAGATAATATCAATATCTGTAAAATAGGCATTACAAATATAATAGGTAGCATTCCTTTATTTCTAAAGATTTGCTTGAATTCTTTTTGTATAATAAATAGTATTGTTTTCATTTTTTTCTTACTTTTTTTGGTCTTTGTAGTTTGTAAAGTTCAATCTTTTCATAGTTTATTAACGTCATGCCGAAGATAATTTGTGCTTTCAAATCAATA
>CAYPAK010000081.1:2239-5133 GCA_964408665.1 uncultured Flavobacteriaceae bacterium
ACTTAATTTACTCCAATCTAATTTTATATTTTTTAATACTCAATGCTATAAATCCGAAGGTCATTCCAATCAAAATAAGGGTTTCTTTCCATAAATACTGAATACCAACACCTTTGAGCATTATCCCTTTTAAAATAATATTGAACCACGTAGCAGGCACAATATTACTAACTACCTGCATTGGTTTTGGCATACTTGCTATCGGAAAAATAAATCCTGATAAGATAATTACAGGTAATAATAAACCCATTAAAGAAATCATCATAGCGGTTTGCTGTGTACTTGAAATAGTAGAAATAAGCACACCCAAAGATAAGGCACTTAGTATAAATAACACGCTTTCTAAAGCTAATAAAAGATAACTTCCTACAACGGGAACTCCAAAGAGAAAAATACCTAGAAGTACAATAACCAAAGCGTTAATTATAGATAAAAATACATAAGGAAACACTTTGCCAATAATCACTTGAAACGGTTTTATAGGAGACACCAAAAGCACTTCCATGGTACCTAATTCTTTTTCTTTAGTAATAGAAATGGAAGTCATCATAGCAGAAACAAGCATTAAAATAACCGTCATCACACCAGGAACAAACATAAAAACACTTTTAAGTTCAGGGTTGTAAAGCATACTACTTTGTGCTTGTATTTGATACGGAAGATGTATTGTGCTGTTCCATTTTTGTTGAATTTTTTGGAGCATTACACTAATATAGTTTACAATAGTAACGGCAGTATTTGGTTCTGTAGCATCGGTAATAATTTGTATGTTTGCTTGATGTTCTTTGGTTAGGTTTTTTTCAAAATCAGGTTCAAAAACCAGAACAGCCTTTATTTTTCCTGCTTTAAAACTATTTTCTATTTCGTTTTCATTGTAGATTACTTGTTGCAAATCAAAATATTTAGAGCTTACAATGTTTTGTATAAACTCTTGGCTTTTTTGGTCTTTTGCTTTATCTAAAATAGCAATTTTAACATCATTTATCTCATTAGTAATGGCAAAACCAAAAAGTAATATTTGTACAATAGGCATTCCAAAAAGGATAAACAAGGAGCGTTTATCTCTAAAAATATGGTAAAATTCTTTTTTTATAAATCCTTTAAATCGTTTCATTTTTTCTTTGTTTTTTTAGAGCTGGCTGTTTTTACTTTTTATAAGCGCACTACGAACTCTCACTTCTTGCTAATTTTAAAAACACCTCATTCATACTAGTAACATTATAAATTTGTTTTAATTTTTTTGGTGTATCTAAAGCTTCTATTTTACCAGCAACCATTATAGAAACACGATCACAATATTCCGCTTCGTCCATATAGTGTGTTGTTACAAAAATGGTGGTTCCGTGATGTGCTTTTTCGTAAATCATTTCCCAAAATTGGCGCCTTGTAATTGGGTCAACCCCTCCTGTTGGTTCATCGAGAAATACAATTTTTGGATCGTGAATTAAAGCAATAGAAAAAGCTAGTTTTTGTTTTATTCCAAGTGGTAAATCACCCACAAGTGTTTTGCCTAAATCTTCAATTTCGAGATAACTTAATAATTCTTTAGTTTTTACTTTTATATGTTTGCGTGATAAGCCATAAATACCACCAAAAAACACAATATTTTCATTAACAGTTAAATCATCATATAAAGCGAATTTTTGACTCATATAACCGATATTTTTTTTTATATTTTCAGGGTCTTTAAACACATTAAACCCTGCAACTGTAGCTTTTCCAGCACTTGGTTTAGAAATACCTATAAGCATTTTCATTGCTGTAGTTTTTCCTGCTCCATTAGCACCTAAAAAACCAAAAATTTCTCCTTTTTTTACTTCAAAAGAAATATTGTTTACGGCGTAAAAATCACCATATTTTTTGGTTAAATCGCTTACTTGTATAATGTTTTGTTCGTTCATTTTCTTTGTTTTAGTTGAAAGTTTGTAAAGTTTTTAAGGTTAAAAGTTATAGTGCTATTTTTTTACTTGTGCTTTCTGTTTTTCACTTTATAAACTCCCTACCATTAAATCCATAAAAACGTCTTCAATATTGGTTTCTGTTTTATTTATTTCAACTTGTTCTAATCCTTTTTCTTTTAAGTATTGTTCTAGTTCTTTTTTATCAAAATCACTTCGTTTATCCATATAGTGTACGTATTCGCCAAAAGGAAATACCGAGTGCTGGTGTTTAAATGCTTTAAGTGTATTTATTAGCTTATATGTATTATTAGCTTGTACATTATATACTATTCGGTTAAATTTTTGTGTGATATGCTCTGGTGTATCTATATCTAATATTTTACCATTGTCTATCAAAGCTATTCTATCGCAAAGTTCGGCTTCATCCATATAGGGAGTAGAAACGATAATGGTAATGCCTTTTTGTTGCAGTTTTTTAAGCATTTGCCAAAATTCTTGCCTCGAAACAGCATCTACCCCTGTAGTTGGCTCATCTAGAAACAGTACTTTTGGTTTGTGGATTAACGCACAACTCAACGCTAATTTCTGCTTCATTCCACCACTTAAATCACCTGCTCTACGATTTTTAAACGGTTCAATTTGCACATAAATATCTTTTATCAAATCATAATTTTCTGCTACGGTTGTACCAAAAATAGTAGCAAAAAACTCTAAATTTTCTGCAATAGTTAAATCTTGATATAAAGAAAATTTTCCTGGCATATAACCTACATTCTGGCGAATATCTTTATAGTTTGTAACCACATCAAAACCGGCAACAGACGCATTACCTTCATCGGCTAAAAGTAAGGTTGTCAAAATACGGAAGAGTGTTGTTTTTCCTGCACCATCAGGACCTATTACTCCAAATAGTTCATCTTTTTTTACATCAAAAGAGATGTCTTTTAAAGCAACTATTTCCTTAAAGGATTTGGATATGTTTTTTACGTTTAT
>CAYPAK010000081.1:5233-7514 GCA_964408665.1 uncultured Flavobacteriaceae bacterium
TTTTTAAGCCCCCATTCTTTAACCACATTTCGGCTGGCATTCCTATTTTTAGGCTTCCGTCATTTTTCACACGTACTTTTATAGCATAAACCAAGTTAACACGTTCGGCTTTGGTTTGAATGATTTTAGGTGTAAATTCTGCTTGAGAAGCAATCCATGTTACTTTACCTTCATAGCTTTTTTCGCCATCAGCAGCATCTACTTTTACCGTTACAGTACTGCCAATTTTTATAGTTGGTAATTGTGTTTCAGAAACGTATCCTTTAAAATCTAAACTGCTTAAATCGGCTATTTTATATAAAGGACGACCAAAACCTGTAATTTCACTTTCCTCTGCATATTTGGTCAAAACGGTTCCATTAATAGGATTGATAATTTGTGCTTTCTTGATTTGGTCATTTAGTAAAGCTACTTGTGCATTAATTGTATTATTTCCACTTAAAATAGGTCTTTTTTGTGCTTTAGCAGCAACTATTTGTTGTTTGATAACGGCTAATTGATCGTTAACATCATCTAGTTGTTTTTGTGTTCCTGCATTATCACGAATAAGATTTTCTATGCGTGTTTTGTTACGTCTAGCACTTTTTAATTTTGCTTGAAGCACAGCTACTTGTGTTTGTGCTGTTTTAGATTTAGAAAATACGGTAGTTCTAGAAGCGGCTAGTTGTTGTTTTTTTAAAAATAACGGAATAGTGTCTATCAAACCAACAGACGTTCCTTTTTTTAACTCTTGTCCTTCGGTTACATTAAACTGAAGTAACTTTCCGTTTGCTTCGGCAGAAATAGTGGTTTCTATTGCTTCAAAATTTCCGTAAGCATCGGCTTTATTGTTTCCTTTTTTACACGAATTAAGACTTATTAAACCTGTAATTGCAATGATGATATAAATTGTTTTTTTCATTTTTTTTATTGATTTTTATAGTTGATTACCTAGTAAAGTATTATAATTTGCTTTAGCTAATTCTAATTGTATTTGATGTGTTTTTGCTTGCGTTTTCGCTTCGGTTAAATTACTTAATTCTTGAATATAAACAGATGAAGTAACTACACCGTTTTTTAGTTGTGATGCTACTGTTTTTACTATTTTTTCTCGTAGCGTAATGATGTGTTTATCTTCAGTTAAAAGATTTTTTAGGTTTTCAATATCTGCTAATTGTTTGTCTAAAGCTATTTTGGTTTGTAGCTCAAAAACTTCTTGTTGATTATCAATAAAACTTTTATTAATCAATACTTTTTCCTTTTCTTTTTTAGTGGTATTCCAATCAAAAAAGTTCCATTTAAACTTTAAGCCAACAATATAATACGATTGCAAACTATTGTCTAACATATTGAGTGCTGGATTTCCTAATCCGCCTTGCGCAAATCCAAGTAATTTTGGACTGTTTTTATGATTAAAAATCTTACTTTTATTGGTTATTTCGTCTTTTTTAAGTTGAAATAAGGCTAGTTCTGGTCTTTTGATGGTTTTTTCTAAAGGAATAATAAGTGATTCATTTTCAAAAGAAGCATTGCTAATATCTTTACCAATTAAAGTGGCTAACGTATTTTTTAGACTAGCAATTTGTGCAGTAACCGTTTTTATTTGTTGTTCTAATTTAAGCATTGACGCCTCAATAATAGCGTCTTGTGATGGTAATAAAACACCATATTTAACACCTGCTTTTACTTCTTTAAGTTTAGCATTCAAAACTGCTGATTTAGCTATTAAAATAGCTTTTTGTTCCTGCAAAGACAACACCGAGTAATACAGTTGATTTATCTGCAAACGCATTTGATATACCGATACTTCCAATGCTTTTTTCTTGGCAAGTGTCACGTCTTTTTGAGCGTTTAACGTTGCTTTTATTAAACCACCATCATAGATTAATTGATTTACCTGAGCATAAGCTTTATATTGTAGTAAATTAGGTTTTGCTATACTTACATTAGGCAGTTGAATAGGTAAATGTGTAACATCCGAAAGGTAATTGCCTTGTGCATCAAACTCAAAAGAGGGCTTCTTTTTATTTTTGATAATGGCTAAATCTAAGTCATTTTGCTGGTCATAATAAGCTGCTTGTTTTAGTAAAGGATAATTATTATCCAACAAAGTATAACAGTCGGATAAATGCAGGGTTTCTTGTGCAAAACCAATACGTAACACTGCAAAAAACAGCACAAATAGTATTTTTATCTTTATTTTCATTTTTTATTAAATTAATTATTGTTTTCTTTTTTTATTAATCGTAAAAGTTGCTATTAAAGTAAAAATGGTAGTTATACTTAATCTAAAAAGTAAAGC
>CAYPAK010000082.1:0-7469 GCA_964408665.1 uncultured Flavobacteriaceae bacterium
AACAACTGTATGGGTTGTCATACCATAATGGGAGAAGGGGGTTATTACGCTCCAGAACTTACTAAAGTAGTAGAGCGCAGAGGTGCTAATTACATCAAAGCAGCATTAATGTCTGAAGTGCCATGGCAGCCAAATGGTAGAAAAATGGTAGCTTATCATATGACAGAAGCACAAGCTGATGATATGGTAGCATTCTTTGATTGGGTTGGACACATCGACCTTAATGGTTTTGAGCATGTAGTGTCTCCATTAGCTAAAAAAAATAATTAATCTTTAAAATTTATCAAAATGAAATATAAATCACAAAAAGTAGCCTATTGGTTTTTTGCATTATCAATGCTATTGTTATCATTGCAATTAGTTTATGGATTAATTATGGCTTTTGACCATGCAGGATTAGACGGCTTGCATCAATGGATACCTTTTAATACTGCAAAAGCAGTACATACTAATCTATTAGTAGTATGGTTACTATCTGGTTTTATGGGTGCGGCATACTATATCATACCAGAAGAAGCGCAACATGAATTAATAAATGTAAAGCTAGCGTATGTACAATTAATATCATTAGCTCTTGTAGGAGTTGTAGCTATTGTTGGTTATCACTTTAATATATGGGAAGGACGTAAATTTTTAGAAATACCTAGACCTTTAGATTATTTGGTAGTTGTTAATGTACTCTTGTTTTTGTACTTAATATTAATGACACTTTGGAAAGGAAAACGTAAAACTACAACTGCATTGGTACTATCAATGGGCTTGTTATTTGCAGCCTTATTATACTTACCAGGAATGATTGACTTTGATAGTCAAGTGTTAGATTCATTCTTTAGATGGTGGGTTGTTCACTTATGGGTAGAAGGTGTTTGGGAATTGATTATGGGAGGTATTTTATCATTCTTATTGATTAAACTTACAGGTGTAGATAGAGAAGTTATTGAAAAATGGCTGTATGTAATTGTAGGATTAACGTTCTTATCTGGTATTTTGGGGACAGGTCACCATTATTACTATATCGGTGTAAATAAAATCTGGTTAATTGTAGGAGGTATATTCTCTGCATTAGAACCGTTAGCATTCTTAGCAATGGCATTATTTGCCGTTAATATGTACAGAAAAGGAGAGAAAAAACATCCCAATAAAACAGCTTTAATGTGGACTATTGGTTCTGCAATAGTATCTTTTATAGGTGCTGGTTTATTGGGGTTTGCTCATACTATTCCGCAAACAAATATTTATACACACGGAACATTAGTTACTGCAATGCACGGACACTTAGCCTTTTGGGGAGCTTATGCTATGATTGTTTTTGCAATCATTAGTTATGCTTTACCAAATATAACAGGACGTAAGTTCTTGGACACTGCACGTGGAAGAATGGCGTTTTGGATTTCTAATATAGGTATGCTAGGTATGACTGTAGCTTTTGGAGTTGCAGGTGTAGCGCAAGTATATATGGAGCGTATTATGAAAAGACCTTTTATGGAAGTACAAAAAGAAACAGAGGTTCATTTTTGGGTGCTTATTATAATGGGAACTATGTTTATAACAGGTATAACGTTATATATTATAGAGTTTGTAAAACACGGAAGACCAACCGATGAAGCATATATAGGTGAATAAATACTAAATTTTGAAAATCAGCATTAATTTGCTGATTTTCTTTTAAAAACTGATAAAAATCATAGTTTATACTTTTTAGCAGTTGTACCTTTGTTAATGTAAAACACTTAAAGGTATTTTATTTAAAAATAATAATCAAAATAAATTAAAAATGAAAAAAGTAAATTTATTTTTTGTACTTGCTTTACTAACTGTTATGGTTAGTTGTAGTGGTGACAAAAAAACAAAAGTAAAAAAAGTAGAAAAAAAGGAAACAGCAACTAATGAAATTAAAATTTCTGATGCAGAAATGAAAGAAGGCGCACAAATCTTTTTTGATCGATGTGCGGGTTGCCACGGTTCTACACGTAAAGGAGCTACAGGACCATCTTTACTACCTGATGGTGATGGTAAAGCGGCGGCTACAAAAGCATTAGGTGTAACAGGTATTCGTGCTTTTATAGAAAATGGAACACCAGGCGGAATGCCAGAATGGAAAGGAATTTTATCGGAACACGAAATCGAATTAATGACTCGTTTCTTACAAGTTGACCCACCAAAAACACCACTTTTTGGATTGAAGGAAATGACAGCAACTTGGAAACTAATTGTTCCTGTGGCAGACAGACCAACAAAACCCCAAACGAAAAGAAATATAGATAACTATTTTGGGGTGATTATGCGTGATGCAGGTAAAGTTGCTATTATTGATGGTGATACCAAAGAAAAAGTAGTAGTGCTTAAAACAGGTTTCGCTGTGCATATTTTAAGAATGTCAGCTTCTGGTAGATATATGTATTCTGTAGGTCGTGATGGTAGAATTACAATGATTGACTTGTGGTATAAAATTCCTAAAATTGTTGCTGAAGTTAGAGGCGCTTTTGACGCACGCTCTGTTGAGTTATCAAAATTTAAAGGATATGAAGATAAATATTTAGTATTTGGTGGTTATAATCCTGCTCATATTGCAATTATGGACGCACAAACACTTAAACCAATTTCAGTTACGAAAACTGCAGGTAATGCTTGTGATGGCGATAAAGAATTTATTGAGGAGGCTCGTGTTGCTTCTATTGTAGCTTCACATACTGATCCAGTTTGGATTTGTAACATTAAAGAAAGAGGAATGGTAGATATTGTAGATTATACTGATCCTGTAAATCCAAAAATTACTGAAATTCCTACCGCTCGTTTCTTGCACGATGGTGGTTTTGATTCAACAGGTAAATATTTCTTAGTGGCTGCAAATGCTTCTAATAAAATTGTAGTAATTGATGTGCCTAATAAAAAATTAGTAAAAATCATTCCAACTGGTATAAAACCTCATCCAGGTCGTGGAGCAAACATTAAAAATAAATTAGGGAATCTTTGGGGAACTTCTCATTTAGGTGAAAATAAAATTTCTTTAATCAAAACAAATCCGGGTAAAGGACAATGGACGGTAGTTAAAGAATTAAAATCTTCTGGTAATGGTGGTGGAGCATTATTTGTAAAATCACATCCAAAATCACACCATTTATGGGTAGATAGAACGTTAAATCCTGATCAAAAATTACATTCAGCTGTAGAGGTGTTTGATACAAAAACGCTTAAATTGATAAAAACATTGCCTGCACCAGAAGGTGTTGACGGTAGAGCGGTACATTTTGAATACAACAAAAAAGGTGATGAAGTTTGGATTTCATACTATATGGGTAAAAAGAATGCTATCGTTATCTATGATGATAAAACCTTAAAACTTAAGAAAGTTATTCAAGGTGATTGGGTTCAAAATCCTACAGGTAAATTTAATGTTTACAATACAGTTCACGATATTTATTAATCTCAAATAAAATAATTTGGAAAGGAGATTTAATCTCTTTTCCAAATTATATAAAAAACAAATTAAAACTAAAAAACGTATAATTATGAAGAGGAAAGTATTATCCTTAGGATTATTATTGCTTATATTTAAGCTAGGATTCTCACAAGAAACAGTAAAAGATTCTGTAAAAATTACTAAAATACCAGAAGTAGTTGTTACGGCACAATATGCGCCAACAACCGCTATCAAAACGGTTTATAAAGTAAAAAAAATTAGTAATAAAATGATTACTGCTAAAGCAGCTACAAATTTAACTGATTTATTGCGTCAAGAATTGAATATGAATTTTTCCTTTAATCCAGCTTTTGGAACTGGTGTAGCAATAAATGGTGTTTCCAAAGAAAATATAAAAATATTAGTAGATGGCGTGCCACTTATTGGGCGTGTAAATGGCGTTTTAAATCTTAACCAAATTAACATAAACGATGTAGATCATATTGAAATAATTGAAGGACCAGTATCGGTATTTTATGGAACAGATGTTATGGGAGGTGTAATCAATTTGATTACGAAAAAACAACAAACGAAACTATTTTCGGGAAGCATTGATGCTAAATATGAGTCATTAGATTTAAAGGCTGTAAATGCAGCTGTTGGCTTTAAACTAAACGAACATATTTTTAAAATTGGAGCAGGATATAATTATTTTAATGGGTTAAATACAGCAATAGATAATACACGAGCAGTTAATTGGCCAAAAAAACAACAATATTATACGCATCTTAGTTATTTAAAAAAAATAGGTCGTGTTAATATGCGTTTTTCTAGTGATTATTCTAATGAATTAGTAAGCACTAGTGGCGAGGTGAGTCATGGATTTGCTAAAGACATAGCTTATACAACCAAAAGATTTGATAATACGTTGCATTTAGACACCTATTTGAATGATAAAACCTATTTAGATTTTACGGCATCTTATTTAAACTACGATCGTTTTGATACTACATATAAGTATGACCCTGTAGATAATTCATCTACTTTAATAGCGAATAACGCAAATGGAAATTATTTCAATACATTTTTTACTAAATTACAGTACAGTTACAACAGT
This sequence comes from uncultured Flavobacteriaceae bacterium, assembly GCA_964408665.1. Lineage (GTDB taxonomy): Bacteria > Bacteroidota > Bacteroidia > Flavobacteriales > Flavobacteriaceae > JALSVQ01. Next base: position 4,518 of record CAYPAK010000082.1, read on the forward strand.
AAAAGTAATTGGAAATATGCTTTAGGTTTAGAATACGAAGCTAATACAGGAGAAGGTGAACGAATTTTAGACACTAAAAAAAGAATAAATAACAGCTCGATTTATGCTAGTGCAAACTACACATTAAATAGTAAGATAGAACTACAACCTGCATTTAGATATACTTATAATAGTGTTTTTAAAGGCTTACTATCGCCAGCATTTAATATGAAATATACCATAAACAAACAGCATACATTCCGCTTTGCTTATGGTAACGGTTTTAGAGCGCCAAGCCTAAAAGAATTGTATTTAGATTGGCACCCTACATTTGGACCATTTACTTATAATATAACAGGAAATGACCAACTTAAAACGGAATCATCACACAGTTTTAATATATACTATGATTATACCAAAAGTTTAGCAAATGGAGCGGCACTTACTTTAGAACCTGCTATTAATTATAATAATATCAAAGATTTAATAGGATTAAGCAAAATGGTAGCTTTCTCAAGACATTATATTAACCTTAATGGTATGAAATCAGTTAATTTTAATTTGAATACCAAGTATAATACTAAGCAGTTAAAATTAAACTTAGGACTTTCTTATTTAGGGCGTTATCTGGAATATACCGAGGAGTTTAATTCAGGAAAATATATGTACACACCAGCAATAAACACGTCTATTTCATATAATTATAAGCCTTTAGATTTAGCGTTTAATGTGTTTTATAAATATACAGGAAAACAACAAGGGCATTATATAGAAAATGTAGGAGGAACTGATGTACTACAAGAAACAACACGTGCTGATTTTAGTAACCTAGACTTTGCTATAAAAAAGAACTTACTTCATAACAAACTAAGTTTACAGACAGGAGTAAAAAATATTTTTGATGTAACCGATATAGAAACATATAATCAAATTGGCGTAGCACATGAAAGAAATAACCAGCTTTTAGGACGTTTTTACTTTCTAAAAATTGATTTTAAATTTTAATAAACAATAAATAAACAACAAAATGAAAAAAGTAATTTTTACCTTAATGATGTTTGTCGGTACAGCATCATTATTTGCACAAGATTTTGGTATTTCAGCCGAAATTAGACCTCGTTATGAGAATAAACATGGATACAAATCACTATTAGCTACTAATGCTGATGGCGCTAATTTTATTTCTCAACGCACTCGCTTGAATTTTGATTTCAAAAATGAAAGTATTACAATGAAATTGAGTTTACAAAACGTACGTGTTTGGGGAGATGTAAGCACATTATCTGCAGCAGATAATGCAAATGCACTTCACGAAGCTTGGGCAGAAGCAAAACTAAATGAAAAATTATCACTTAAATTAGGTCGTCAAGAAATAGTATATGATGACCATAGAATATTTGGTAGTGTAGGATGGGCTCAGCAAGCAAGAAGTCATGATGCATTTATATTTAAATATAAAGCAAATGCTAAAAACCGTTTAGACGTAGGGTTTGCAATTAATGCTGACTCGCAAGCTGGTGCAGATTTATTATATACTAATGCTGCAGGGTATAAAAACTTTCAGTACGCTTGGTATCATGGTAAGTTTGACCATGTTGGTTTGAGTGTTTTGGTATTAAATACAGGTATAGAGTATTTAAATACGTCTTTAGAACAAACCTTGTCTAGTAGACAAACTATTGGCTCAAGATTGACCTACAAAAAAGATAAACTAGATGCAAATGCTGCTGTTTATATGCAATCAGGAAAAGTAGCAACGAGCAAAGTTAATGCACTTTATTATACCGCAAATTTGGGTTACAAACTAAACGGTAACTTTAAATTAGGCTTAGGTTTAGAATATCTTTCTGGTAAAGATCAAAATGATACAAGTTCAGATGTAAAAACATTTGCACCTCTTTTTGGTACAAATCACAAGTTTAATGGTTGGATGGATTATTTCTATGTAGGTTATGGAAACCCAACTGGTCTTACTGATATTAATGCAACTATTGCGTATAAGAAAAACAAGTTTTCTGCAAAATTAATTCCGCATTTCTTCTCTTCAACTGCCGATATTTATAACGGAAGCACAAAAATGAATGCTAAACTAGGAACAGAATTAGACTTTACTATGGGATATAAAATTGCAAAAGACATAAAGTTTAATGTAGGATACTCCAAAATGCTAGCTACAGATACAATGCAGCAAATAAAAGGAGGTGATAAAAACGAAAATAGCTCTTGGGCTTGGGTAATGTTTACCTTCAAACCGAAATTGTTTTCTACGGTTAAAAAATAATTGATTGTTATTTAAACAGCGATTAATAGTTCTATTAATCGCTGTTTCTTTTAAATTTTATGATGAAGTATAAATTGATTATTATATTTTTGGTAGCGCTAGTTTCTTGTAATAAAGAAGTTAGCCATATTGTTTTAATGAATAATAAAATAAATACTACTTATCTAAAGCAAATTCCTAGAGCAGAAAAAGCATTACTGTCTTGGTATTTATATTCTTACGGAAATGCTTGTGATGGAAATTTAGACAAACCAAAATGTAAAATCTTAGAAGCTATAAACGTGACTGATGAATGTGATGCAAAACACCTCAATATGATGTTACAATGGTTTTCTAATGACATGAGTGCTGCTTATAAACTGAATAAATGTCCAAATTTACCTAAGAATAGTGCCATTCAAAATGAGTTTGAATCAATAATAATTAAAAAAAATAACGATATTTTAACCATTGATTATACCGTCAAAGGATTAAATAATAGCCAAGAAAAATCTTGGAATGTACATCGAGTTGATAAATATAAAATCACTAGTAATAATTTTGTAAAACTAAATAGCAAGTAATGAATAAACCATATTACCACGCCGTAGGCAAAGAAATTGAAGTCTTTGAACATAGCTATAAAAATAAAATTCCGTTTTTATTAAAAGGACCAACAGGAACAGGAAAGTCCCGTTTTATAGAGTTTATGG
>CAYPAK010000083.1:0-7420 GCA_964408665.1 uncultured Flavobacteriaceae bacterium
AGATGCTGAATCAAGTTCAGATGATAGCTTAATAATTTGATTAAAAAATAAATACTTCAATTTATCATTGTACTTTTTATTTTTTAGAATATCTTTACGGTATTAAATTTATAACTTATGAATAATTCATTATCGGAACGTATAAATAGTTTGCCTACATCGCAGACTTTGGCAATGGCAGCAAAGGCAAAAGAGCTGAAACAACAAGGGTTAGATATAATCAGTTTGAGTTTGGGAGAGCCTGATTTTAATACACCTAGTTTTATAAAAAACGCAGCTATAGATGCTATAAACGAGAATTATAATGGTTATACACCTGTACCTGGTTATGATGATTTGCGTGAGGCTATAGCTAAAAAGTTAAAGCGAGATAATGACTTGAGCTACGAGGCAAGCCAAGTGGTGGTTTCTACAGGAGCGAAACAAGCTTTGGCAAATGCAGTTTTGTCTTTGGTAAATCCTGGTGATGAAGTGCTGCTTCCTGCGCCGTATTGGGTGAGTTATGATGCAATGGTGCAGTTAGCCGAAGGAGTAAGTGTAGAAATTCCTACAAGTATTGCTACTGACTTTAAGATTAGCCCAAAGCAGCTGGAAGACGCGATTACACCTAAAACAAAGTTATTATTTTTTAATTCGCCAAATAATCCTAGCGGTTCTGTTTACAGCGAAGAAGAATATAAAGCATTGGGCAAAGTTCTAGAAAAACACCCTAATATTTATATTATTTCTGATGAGATTTATGAGCATATTCTCTACGAAGGAAAAACATTTAGTTTTGCTAATGTGCCTAATATGTATGAGCGTACCATAACGGTAAATGGAGTTTCTAAGGCTTTTGCTATGACGGGCTGGCGTGTTGGCTATATTGCTGCTCCACTTTGGATAGCAAAGGCTTGTACAAAAATGCAAGGGCAGTTTACTTCTGGTACAAACTGCATAGCACAGCGAGCTACTATTGCTGCAATGGAAGCGCCCGTTTCATCAATAAATTATATGGTTAAAGACTTTGCAAAAAGACGAGAATTGATAATTAATTTATTGAGTAAGATAAAAGGTTTTAAACTCAACAAACCATCAGGAGCATTCTATGTATTTCCTGATATATCGTACTATTTTGGAAGAACAATAAAAGGAGTTAAGGTTGCTAATGCTAGTGATTTTGCAATGCTTTTATTAGAAAAAGCTTTGGTAGCAACAGTAACAGGCGATGCTTTTGGTGCTCCAGAATGTATTCGTTTTTCTTATGCAGCATCTAGTGCAGCTATAGAAGAGGCGGTAAAAAGAATAGCTGCTTTACTTGAGGAAAACTAATATTACTATGAAATGGTCAGCAGAAATAGTAACACACCGTGGCGAAAAACGCATTGCTGTACGATTTCCAAAAGATTTTAAATTAGTAGCTCGCATCAAAAAGTTGCCAAATGTGCGTTGGAGTAAAACAATGCAATGTTGGCATTTGCCTTATAATGAAGCAAATGTAAAACGTTTTGCTATAGTGGAATACCCATTAATTAAAGCAGAAGTAAATAAATTAGAAAAATGGTTACGCTCTCGTAGATATAGTCAGAGTACGATTAGTTCTTATACGAAAAGCTTATATGTTTTTTTATGTTTTTATAAGGAAAAACCAGTAGTAGAGATAACAAATGATGATGTTACCTTATTTGTTAATGAATATATCCTTAAAAAAGGCTTATCTACATCGTATCAAAACCAAACAATTACCGCAATAAAATGGTATTTTGATATTATACAAGACAAGAAAATACAAGTTGCTACTTTAGATCGTCCTAAAGTTGAAAAAAAATTGCCCAATGTATTGAGCAAAACAGATATAAAAAATTTACTTGAAGTACATAGCAATATAAAACATAGAGCAATGCTCTCATTAATGTATAGTTGTGGCTTACGCCGATCAGAATTGCTTAATTTAAAGAAGGCGGATATTGATTCTAAACGTAATATTATACGGATAATACAGTCTAAAGGCAAAAAAGATAGAATAGTGCCTTTGTCACCTAAAATTTTAATATTATTACAAGAGTATTATACCAAATATAAACCAAAAACTTTTCTATTTGAAGGAGGTAAAGCAGGAGAGAGGTACAGCGCTTCTAGTTTGGCAGCGGTACTAAAGCAAGCTGCTTACAAAATAAATTTGCAAAAGCCAGTTACTTTGCATTGGTTGCGCCATAGCTATGCTACGCATCTATTAGAGGCAGGAACGGATTTACGTTATATTCAAGAATTACTAGGACATACTAGCAGTAGAACTACAGAAATTTATACTCACGTGAGTACCAAAAACCTTCAAAATATAAAAAGTCCGTTTGATGATTTGTAAACGAAATTAAGTATTGTATTTTGGTTAAAATTACCATAAAATCAATTTATAAATCTTTAAAAAAATAAAAAACTGTATCTTTACGCTTTATTTATAATATATGAAAAAGCGTATTCCATTTTTAATAGTTGTTCTTGTTGCCATTTTATGGTCTTCGTGTCGTAAAGATTTTGATGTTACCCAATTACCAACAGGACATTTAGAGTTTGAAAAAGACACCATTTACCTTGATACTATTTTTACAGGAGTAAGTTCAAGTACTTATCGTTTTAAGGTTTATAATCGTGGTAGTGAAGCTATACGTATCCCAAATATACATCTAGCGCAAGGTGCTAATTCGTTTTATAGAATCAATGTAGATGGACGCACAGGAAACACTATAACAAATACAATGATAAACGCACAAGACAGCTTGTTCGTTTTTGTAGAAAGCACTATAGATTTTGCGCAAGTTGTAAATCCTTTATATGAAGACAAATTACTTTTTGATAATGATACCGATAGCCAAGAAGTTGTACTAGTCTCTTTAGTACAAGACGCTCATTTTTTATATCCAACAAGAGATGCATTAACTGGCGAAATAGCTACTGTAAGCATAGGTGTAGATAGTAATGGAGACGATGTGCGCATTGAAGGTTTTGAATTACCTAATGATTATACATTTACAGCCGATAAGCCTTGGGTTATTTACGGTTATTGCGTAGTTCCAGATAATAAAATCTTGACTATAAATGCAGGAACGCAAGTGCATTTTCATAATAATTCAGGTTTAATAGTAAACCAAGGTGCATCATTGCAAAGTAATGGTACGCTTGCCAATCCTGTGCTTATACAGGGCGATAGACTAGAGCCTGAGTATGAGGATATAGCAGCACAATGGGGCATTATTTGGTTGCGTGATGGTAGCGTTTCCAATACTATAAATTATACCACTATAAAAAATGGAACGGTAGGCTTATTAGTAGAATCAGCCTCAACACCAAGCAGTGCACAGCTTACACTTACTAATACACAGTTGTACAATTTTTCTAATTATGGATTACTAGCACAGTCTGCGAGTGTGATAGGAGAAAACGTAGTGGTAAATAACTGTGGTCAATCTGCATTTGCAGGAGTTTTTGGAGGAAATTATACTTTTACGCATTGTACTTTTGCAAATTACTGGCAAGGCGGTTTACGTACTGACCCTGCAATTTATTTGAGTAATTATGTAGAAACTGCTACGGGTAATGTGGCAAATGATTTGCAAGCAGCTAATTTTACCAACTGTATTATTGATGGTAATAATGCTTTAGAATTGACTTTAGAAGCAACTAATTCGGCTTTATTTAATTATAATTTTACGAATACCATGCTTAAATTTGATGATTATCAACATTTATATGATACCGATCCACTTTATGATTTTACTAATGGTACACTATTTGCAAATTGTTTAGTAAACGAAGATGCTGATTTTAGAGATGCCTACGAAAATGATTTAATTATAGGAAATGACTCGGCAGGAAATGGCTTAGGAAACGCTTCAGGAGCAAGTCAAGTGCCAACGGATATTCTAGGCGTAAGTAGAACAGCAAGTTCAGATATAGGCGCTTATCAACATATTATTTTTTAATTGATGAATAAAGAAAAACAGATAGTTATAGTACTAAAAGTATTAGAAGATTACTTAGAAGAGAGCAAACAACGTAAAACACCAGAGCGTTTTGCCATTCTTAAAGAAATCTATGCTTATGATACTCATTTTGATATAGATAGTATTTACAAAAAAATGAAAGAAAAAAAGTACCGTGTAAGTCGTGCTACTTTGTATAATACTTTGGAGCTATTTCTAGATTGCGATTTGGTACGAAAGCATCAGTTTGGGCAAAACCAAGCCTTGTACGAAAAGTCCTATTTTAATAAACAACACGATCATATTGTGTTAGATACAGGAGAAGTAATAGAATTTTGTGACCCTAGAATACAGCAGATAAAAAAGACCATAGAAGAGGTTTTTGATATTGAGGTGACAAGTCATTCTTTGTATTTCTATGGGAAAAAACGAAATGAAAAGTAATAATTAGTTTTAATTACAAATTTTATTAATGAAATATATACTAACAATATCATTCCTTTTTATTAGTTTAATTAGCGCTGCTCAAGAACCAGAACAGATAAGTATTAAAGGTGGTAATATGGATTTTGATGAAGCAATAGCGCCAGGTGCAACGATACTTTTTGGAGAAGTAATATTCACTCATTCGGGTGCTACACTTACTTGCGATAAAGCCTTTTATTATCAAAAAGAAAATAGACTTAAAGCCTTTGGTAATGTAAAACTTAATCAAGGAGATACCATTCATCTTACCAGTAAATATTTAGAATATGATGGTAATACCAAACTGGCTATGGTAAATGGTGGCGTAGTGGTTTCAGATAGAAAAATGCGTTTGGAAACACAAAAGGCTTATTTTGATAGAAAAAAACAAACCGCTTACTATAACCAAAAGGGAACAATCCATTCTGATGATAATGTATTAGTTAGTGATAGCGGTATTTATTATATGAGCGAAAGCCGTTATGAATTTGTAGAAAATGTACAGCTTACTAACCCTAAATACACTATAGATTCTAAGAAATTAGATTATTATACCGATAGTGGCGAAGTGTATTTATATGAAAATACGGTTATAAAAAGCAAAGAAAATACCATTTATTGCGATAAAGGGTTTTACGATACCAAAAATGATTATTCTTATTTTACCAAAAAAGCACGAATACAGTCTAAAACAAGAGAATTATTTGGAGATAGCATTACTTATGACAGAAAAAATGCTTTGGCTAAAGTGTATCAAAATATAAAAGTTATAGACACTATAAATAGTACAACTATAAAAGGAAATTATGCCGAAATGTTTGAGAAGAAAGATTCTGTTTTTATCACAAAACGAGCAGAAATTATCCGTAAATTATCCCAAAAAGACTCGATGCATATTCACGGCGATACTATTTTAGCAACAGGAAAAAAAGATTTTAGAAAAGTGCGTATTTTTAATAAAGTAAAAATATTTAGCAAAGATATGCAAGCAAAATGTGATTCGGTTTTTATAGATGAACAAACTGGAATGACTAAGCTGCTCAATGACCCAATACTTTGGGCGCAAAAAAGCCAGATAGTAGGCGATACGATACTATTATTAAGCAAAAAAATCACCGAAGGTAAGAAACAGCTAGATTCTATAAAAGCAATAGAAAATGTGTTTATTATCCAAAAAGATTCTACTAATACCTACAATCAAATAAAGGGAAGATTGCTCAAAGGAAAAATTATAAAAAATGAATTGCGTATAGTAGATGTAATTGGTAATAGTGAATCATTATATTACCTACGAGATGAGAAGAAAGCGTTAATCGGTATTGATAAAAAAGCCTGTAGCCGTATTAATTTTGAATTAGAAAACAAAACGATTACAGCGATTACCTATTTCAAAACAGTAACAGGAAAAACAATACCTGAAGATAAATTCCCAGAAATAGAAGCGCAGCTTAAAGGTTTTGCTTGGCGAGAAGAAGAACGTCCTAAAGACAAAAATGCTATTTTTGAAATAACAAATACGTCTAATAAAGAAATAACAAAAACCGTTAAAAAACCGATTTTAGATGAATCCAAAAAGTGATTTTTTAACCTATCAAGCACAAACTACTACACATCCTTTGGCAATGGAAATAGCCCATGCCGAAGGTGCTTATATTTATGATAAAAATGGTAAATCGTATTTAGATTTTGTAGCAGGAGTTTCGGCTTGTAGCTTAGGACATAAGCCAAAAGTAGTAGTTGATGCTATAAAAAAACAAGTGGATAGTTATATGCATGTTATGGTTTATGGCGAGTATATCCAAGATACGCCATTGGCATTATCTAAATTATTGGCAGAGAATATTCCTAATCCATTAAATACGGTTTATTTGACCAATTCTGGTACAGAAGCAACCGAAGGTGCTTTGAAACTTGCCAAACGAATTACAGGACGTATGGAAGTAATAAGCGCTAAAAATGCTTACCATGGAAATACTCAAGGTGCAATGAGCGTTTGTGGTGCAGAGGAGCAAAATAGTGCTTTTAGACCACTTATTCCAGGCGTAGGTTTTGTTAGATTTAATGATTTTAATGATTTAAAGAAAATCACCCAAAAAACGGCAGGAGTTATTCTAGAAACCATACAAGGCGGTGCAGGTTTTATTGTTCCTGAAAAAGACTATTTAAAAGCTGTACGAAAACGTTGTGATGAAGTAGGAGCAATGCTTATATTAGACGAAATACAAAGTGGTATAGGGCGAACAGGTGTTTTGTTTGAATTTATGAATCACAATATCGTTCCCGATATAGTAATCACAGGCAAAGGACTTGGTGGCGGCATGCCTATTGGTGCATTTATTGCTTCAAAAAAACACATGGATTTACTACGCGAAAATCCGAAACTAGGACATATCACTACGTTTGGTGGGCATCCTGTTATTGCAGCAGCAGCTTTGGCTACATTGCAAGAAATTCTAAAAGTTGATTTTATGCAAGCAGTTTTAGCCAAAGAAGCATTACTTAGAGAGCAGTTAAAACATCCTGCAATACAAGAAATACGTGGTAAAGGTTTAATGCTTGCTATACTTGTAGAGACGCCAGAACTAGCCACAAAAATTATATTGCGTTGTCAAAATAAAGGCTTAATACTTTTTTGGCTTTTGTTTGAAGGGCGTGCCATACGTATTACACCACCGCTTAATATTACTGATGCTGATTTATTGAAAGGAACAGAAATACTGCTAGAGGCAATTAATTATTGTACTGCAATTCCATCCTAAACGTTTTTTTTTAATAAAAATGACAAATTATTAATTTTTGGGATTCAATTGCAATGACATGCATAATGCTCAAACCGTCCTACGAATGTTCTTGCGTAAAACTTATGACGAAGAAGCGTAAAAAATGAAATCTGTTTGAGCTTTTGCAAGGCACGAGCAAAGGCGAGTTATTTCATTTTAGTTTCGAGGAAGATAAGTTTAGCAAGGTTTTCGTAAGGCTAGATTTTTTTGTTACTT
>CAYPAK010000084.1:0-2356 GCA_964408665.1 uncultured Flavobacteriaceae bacterium
CTTTTTTTATCCACTAAAATAAAATTTTCGGTATGAATAAAATCTTGTTTGCCACCATCGCCTTTATCTAATACTGCAAAATAGGATTTTCTGGCTAAATCATAAATTTGTTTTTTATCTGCGGTACAAAGGTGCCAAACACTATCTATCACTTTCATTTCGTCTGCATAGCGGCGTAAAACAGGTATACTATCTTCCACAGGAGTAACAGAATGAGAAAGTAACATAATATCACCATCATTTTTATATTTTTCTTGCAGAATCTGCATATTTGAACTCATTTTTGGGCAAATAGACTGGCAAGTAGTAAAGAAAAAATCAGCTACATATATTTTGTTTTTATAAGTGTTTTGTGTTATAGTATCACCATTTTGGTCAACTAATTGAAAGTCTCCAATGGTGTGATATTTCCGTACATCTTGCACCGATTTATCTACCAAGTCAGGGTTAATATCGGCAGGATTAAAAATAGGCAATACTTTTGTAGGCGTTAAAAAATGCATAATAGTAAGAATCATGCCAACACTAAAGGCTACAAAAATAATTAATATTGGTATTGATTTTTTTAATTCTTTATTCATACTACAAAGGTATTTGTTTTAATGGAAAACCCTAAATAATTCTTGCCAATTTTGTATATTTTTTTTTATATTAAAACCATTATAATTAGCTAATTGTTCTAAATCTTTTAACTGAAAATGTATTTCGTTAGCAAAAGGTGCTATTTGCGTTTTTTTAAGATGTTTGGCTAGATATTCTTGCTCCGTTTGTCCTTGCGTTGGTATAAAGAATACGTTTTTATTTAATACCGCCATATCCATAATACTGCTATATCCAGAACGACAAATAACTACATTACTTTTACAAATAAGGCTTTGTAATTCTTCTTGTAATAAATAGTTAAAAACACTAATATTCCCTTGTTTTGTTACCGTTTTTTCAGACGATACTTTACCTTGTACTAAGGCGTTAGTCCCTTTAAATTCTTTAAAAATAGTTAGCAATTTTTGTTCTAACAAGCTTCGTTTGGGTTCAATACCTGATAATAATATTAAATAATCATATTCGTGCTTTTTTAAAACACAAGGAGTGTTAAACTGACTTAAAGGTTTTATATATTTTACAGGTGTTTTTAATGTAATTTGATGTGACAATGCTCCGCTTAAATTATTTTTTCCTTCAAAATCAGGAACCCAACATTCGCTATAATTATGTATAATATTTTGATGGATTTTACTCGTAATAAAAGTAGTTAACCCACTAAAAACACGTAATTGATGTGTGATATATACCGAAGGGATTTCTTTTGAAAAAACACCAAAACGATTGTCTGAAATAATACCAATGAGGTTTTTTTCTTCTACGAGTTTTTTAATAAATTCTTGCTCTTTTTTATAAATATTATAATTATAAAAACTTTTACGTATTAATTGCCATTTCAAACCAAAAAAAGTAGGTTTGTAGCTTATAGCATAAGCAGGAAGCACTTCAAAACTTAGCTTTGGAAACGCTTTTTTTAGTAAAGCTAATGCTTCACCATCCGAAGCAATAATAACGGTGTAATTTTCGGCTAATAAAGCGTTAATTACAGGAATACAACGCGTAGCATGACCCAAACCCCAGTTGAGCGATGCTACGAGTATGTTTCCTTTAGTTTTTATGATTATTTAATAATTAATTTTGTAGTCTTATATGTAATATTGTTATTTTTTATTTCTAAAAAATATAAACCTTTTTTGGCTAATGAAACTTGAAAACGATTAGTAGCAAAACTGTTTTTCTCAACAACTTGTCCCAATTGATTAAAAACAGTATATTCTCCTGAATTTACCGTGTCCATTTGAATAGTAAATATACCATTTGAAGGGTTGGGAAAAACGTTAATACTATTGTTTGAAACAGTGTTAATACCTGCTGTATTGTTTCTATTAAAAGCATATAATTTTTGAGGATAATCATATGATCCATAAACAAAATGTTCGCGAGATATAAAATAACGATTATTACCTAAATTAGCTATTGCTTCTACTTGGCTTCCTTGCGAAAGAATATTTGTTTTTATAATACTAGGGTTATCCATATCGGCTACTTGTATAATGAATGGGACAAGTGTATCGCTATAGCCCGTTAGTAGAAGTTCTTCTGTTGTAGCGTTTAGTGTAGCTCCTGTTATTAATCCGTTTACTTCATAAGTGCCTATTTTTACAGCAGATTGCGTTCCTATTGTTTTAGGAAAAGTATAGATATTGGTTTTTAAATCTCCGTGGTTTTTGGTAAAAATTAAAATAGTATTATCTTTAACAATCATAGCTTCAGCATCAAAATTGGTATCACTATTAGTAGTGAAATCCGTTTG
>CAYPAK010000084.1:2456-7362 GCA_964408665.1 uncultured Flavobacteriaceae bacterium
TTTTGTTAATACATTTTTGCTCTTAACTCTTGCACTTTTGGGTCGTTAAGATATTCGTCAAATGTCATTAAACGGTCTATAATACCATTAGGCGTAAGCTCAATAACACGTGTAGCTACTGTTTGTGCAAACTCGTGGTCATGTGTAGTAAAAAGTAAGGTTCCTTTGTAGTTTATCAAAGAATTATTAAGTGCTTGAATAGATTCTAAATCCAAGTGATTGGTTGGTTCATCAAATAATAATACATTTGCTCTTTTCATCATCATACGAGAGAGCATACAACGTACTTTTTCTCCCCCAGAAAGTACGGTTGCACTTTTCAGTGCTTCTTCTCCTGAGAATATCATTTTCCCTAGGAAACCGCGAAGATTTACGTCTTCTCGTTCTTCTTCGGTTTTAGCATATTGTCTTAACCAATCTACCAGGCTCTCATCTGTTGTAAAATACTTACTATTATCTACTGGAAGATAGGCTTGACTTGTAGTAACTCCCCATTTATAAGTACCGCTGTCTGCTTCGGTTTCACCCATTACAATTTCATAAAAGGCTTTAGTAGCACGAGAATCTCTAGAGATAACAGTTACTTTGTCACCACGGTTTAGGTTGATATCTATATTACTAAATACTAAGTCACCATCTATTGTTTTACTCAAACCTTTTACTTCTAATATTTGGTCTCCTGCTTCACGTTCTCGCTCAAAAATAATAGCAGGATAGCGTCTGCTTGATGGTTTTATATCTTCTATATTTAGTTTCTCAAGCATTTTTTTTCTAGAAGTAGTTTGCTTTGCTTTAGAGGCATTGGCAGAAAAGCGGCGTATAAAGGCTTCTAATTCTTGTTTCTTTTCTGCTGCTTTTTTATTAGACTGTGCACGTTGTTTTGCAGCTAATTGGCTTGATTCATACCAAAAAGTGTAATTACCTGAATACAGGTTAATTTTAGCAAAATCTAAATCAGCAATATGTGTACAAACAGAATCTAAGAAGTGTCTATCGTGAGAAACTACAATTACCGTATTATCGTAATTTGCCAAAAAGTTTTCTAACCAAGCGATGGTTTCCATATCCAAATCATTGGTTGGCTCATCCATAATAAGCACATCTGGGTTTCCAAATAGTGCCTGTGCTAATAATACACGTACTTTTTGCTTACTATCTAAGTCACTCATCAAAGAATAATGAAACTCCTCAGCAACTCCCGATGATGACAATAGTGATGCTGCATCACTATCAGCATTCCAACCATTCATTTCTTCAAAAACGATTTGTAGTTCGCCTACACGTTCTGCATCTTTATCAGAAAAATCTGGATTAGCATATAAAGCATCCATTTCAGCTTTTATTTTGGCTAAATCTTTATTTCCTAGTATAACGGTTTCTAGTACAGTTTTATCATCAAAAGCGTAATGGTCTTGACTAAGCACAGACATACGTTTTCCTTTTTCTAAGGAAACTTGTCCCGATGTAGGTTCTAATTCTCCCGAAAGAATTTTTAAAAAGGTAGATTTTCCAGCACCATTGGCACCGATAATTCCATATATATTTCCATCTGAAAAGGTAACATTTACCTCATCAAATAAGACTCTTTTTCCAAACTGTAAGGAAAGATTTGATACTGATAGCATAACTTATGTAGTTTTTAAGGCGCAAAAGTAATCAAAAAGAGTGAAATTACAAGATTTATCCTTAATAGGTTTCTGTCATACTTTCAGATACTTGAAGAATAAAGTCTGCTTTATTTTTGGCTTTCTCTTTAAATTTTTTAGGATTTGGAACTGACACTGTAGTAATAGTAAGTATTTTTAAATTAGGATTCTGTTGTTTTAGATACCAAACAACACCTTCGTGTAAGTCAGAATGATACGAACCATTGTAGTGGATAAACACCTCGCCTTTATGCAAGTTTTCTAGAATAAAATGCGCCATAGTAGCGTCTTTTATAGCTTGTGCTTTAGGCATATTTATACGCATGTTTTTGGGCATATATTTCATATGTTCCATTTGGGTCATTGCTACATAACTTTTTAAAGTAGCGTCATATTTTATAGGTAATGGCGCTATGAATTTTTTTTCGGTTGGAGAAAGCGAATCTAATGCTTCTAGGCCTTTTCGTACTACAATTTTGGCATTTCTTCTAGGTACATTGCTTGCTATAACAGCTAGCTTGTTTGTTTTAGCAAAATCTACTAATGGTTTATAATCGGTTTTATAATTTGGCCAAAGTCGCGCTAAAGAATCTAAGCCTTTTTGGTTTATACTATCTTTTAAATATAAATTAACCGCTTCTTGGTTGTCTGCCTCTAGCATTTCAAATCCTAAAGAAATGTTTTTAGTTTTACTAATACTTTTGGCTACTTCTAGCTCTAACCAATGTGCAATAGGGTTGTTATGCAACTCTCCAAATAGCACAACATCTGCTTCTTGGAGTTTTTTAAGCATTTTTTTATAGTTTGTTTTTTTACCATTAGCTTTAAACAAACGATAAGCAGGTTTGTCTTGTGCTTGTGCAGAAAAACTGAATACAAAAACTAATACGGTTATAATATATTTTTTCATTGTTAGGAATAATTTAATAATTAATCGTTTTTATCGCTGCAAATTGATAACTTTGTACTTACATTGCAATTAATAATGCAATATTACAATTAAAAAATTAGAATTAATTATGAAATATACAAGAATTGATAGTAACTTATTTATAAAAAATAGAGCTAAATTTATAGCACAATTAAAACCTAATTCATTAGCTATATTTAATTCTAATGATATTTATCCTGTAAGTGCAGACAGTACTTTGCCTTTTGCACAGCATCGTGATATTTTTTACCTTTCTGGAGTAGATCAAGAAGAAAGTATTTTGGTTTTATTTCCAGACGCTCCAAAAGAGGAACATCGTGAGATGCTTTTTCTTAAAGAAACGAATGAACATATTGCTGTTTGGGAAGGCGAAAAGTTAGATAAAACCACTGCTTTTGAAACAAGCGGAATTAAAAGCGTGTATTGGCTACAAGATTTCAAAGGAGTACTTGCCGAAATAATGACACAAACGGAAAATGTATATATCAATACTAATGAGCATTACCGAGCTAATGTAGAAACCGAAACACGCGAAGCACGTTTTATCAAGCAACTAAAACAAGACTTTCCTGCACATACTTATTTGAGAAGTCAACCGATATTGCAACGCATCCGTTCGGTAAAAGAAAAAGAAGAAATAGCTTTGATACAGCAAGCCTGTGATATTACCGAAAAAGGATTGAGACGTATTTTAGGGTTTGTAAAACCTGAAGTTACCGAATATGAAATAGAAGCAGAGTTTATACACGAATTTATACGAAATCGTGCTAATGGATTTGCATACACACCGATAGTAGCAAGCGGTTATAATGCTTGCGTATTGCATTATATAGAAAATAATCAAGTGTGTAAAGCAGGTGATGTTATCTTATTAGATGTAGGGGCAAGTTATGCTAATTATGCTAGTGATATGACGCGTTGTGTACCCGTTTCGGGTAAATTTACCCAAAGACAAAAAGAGGTTTATAACGCCGTACTTCGTGTAAAAGATGCTGCAGCAAAAATGCTAGTTCCTGGCACTATTTGGGCAGATTATCATATAGAAGTGGGAAAATTAATGACCAAAGAACTAATAAATTTAGGGTTGATTACTAATGAAGATGTAAAAAATGAAGATTCAAAATGGCCAGCCTATAAAAAGTATTTTATGCACGGCACATCACATCATATGGGCTTAGATACACATGATTATGGCATTCTTACCGAACCAATGCAAGCAGGAATGGTGTTTACGGTAGAACCTGGTATTTATATTCCAGAAGAAAATTTAGGAATCCGTTTGGAAGATGATTATGTAATTCAAGAAGTAGGAGAACCTATTAATCTAATGAAAAATATCCCTATAACCGTTGAAGAAATAGAAACTTTAATGGCAAAATAATCTAATGCCTTTTATAGCCTATAAAAACATAGAAATACACTACACTTCTCTTGGTAAGGGAAGTGTAATTGTTTTGCTTCATGGTTTCCTAGAAAGCAGTACCATGTGGCGAGAAACAGCGCCTGTTTTAGCACAGAAACACCGTGTAATTACTATAGATTTATTAGGACATGGAAAAACAGCCAATCTTGCTTATGTACATACTATGGAAATGCAAGCGATGATGGTTCATGCTGTTTTAGCTAAGTTAAAAATCAATAAATATAGTTTAATAGGGCATTCTATGGGAGGCTATATCGCTTTAGCCTTGGCTAAACTATACCCTGAAGGAATTAGCCAGTTAGTTTTAATGAATAGTACTTCTTTAGCAGACTCTCCCGAACGATTACTAAACCGAGATAGAGCAATAGCTATGATTAAACAAAACAAAGAAACGTTTATAAAAATGGCAATCCCCAATTTGTTTTCAGCGGCAAGTAGAAAATTACATAACAAAACTATTGTAGCTTTAAAAGATGAAGCATTAGCTATGTCAACACAAGGAATTATTGCAGCTTTAGAAGGGATGAAAGTACGCGCTAACACTATTGAAATTTTGCAAAAAACTACTTTTCCTATTTTGTTTATAGCAGGAGAAAAAGATACGGTTTTAAATTATGAAGATTTACTTCTTGAAACCGCCAATACCAAAGTTGATTTTAGAAGTTTAGACACAGGACACATGAGTCATGTAACGAATACAACTGAGTTGTTAGAATTACTAAAAGCGTTTTTAAACTAAAAAAAGCAGTTAATTTTAAAAATTAACTGCTTTTTTTTATAATATATTTAGTTATTATTTAATAACTAAACGTTCAGTACTAACATGTGATTTATCAGAAACATTAACCAAATAAACTCCTGATTTAATATCAGCTAAGTGTATTGTTTGTCTAAAAACACCTTGCG
>CAYPAK010000085.1:0-7359 GCA_964408665.1 uncultured Flavobacteriaceae bacterium
CCTTCTTTAAAAATATTTTTTAAATGTTCGCTTATAGTTGATTTTGATTTACCAAAAAGTTCTCCAATAGACTTTTGAGTTAGCCAGATAGTTTCATTTTCTAGAAAAACATTGACTTTAATGTCTCCAGTATTTGAAGTGTAAAGTATAAAGTGTGATGAATTATCTTGCAAATTATTCATTTTCAAATTTATTTATTTCAGTTTCTACAAAATCAGAACTATCAAGGACTATTACCTCTTTTTCATACATCTCTTTTACTTTCATATACGCCTCATCTTCATTATTGGCTTCAACTTCAATTATTCGTGATAAAAATTCTTTTATTTCAAATTCAAATTTTTTCATAATTTAATTTTTTTATAAGTCCCTCTATTTTTAAATTCTATCAAACCTTTGTCTCTTAAAAATTGTAGTTGTTTTCTTATACCTTAAAACAAAATTTAATTAACCCGCTACACCTCAACCGTCTTAGGAACTAATTGCGAAACATTACCGCCATTACGCAAAATATCACGTACGATACTAGAACTTATATACGATGTGTCTGCGCTTGTAAGCAAGAAAACAGTATCTATACCCGAAATCAAGCGGTTGGTTTGTGCTATGGCTTTTTCAAATTCAAAATCGGCAGGATTGCGCAAGCCGCGTAATATAAACTGTGCTTCTTCTTTCTTACAATAATCTACCGTAAGTCCTGTGTACTGTGTAATGCGTATTTTAGGCTCATCTTTAAAGGTTTTTTCTAAGAAATGCATGCGTTCTGCTACAGAAAACATGTATTTTTTACTAGAATTTATACCTACCGCTAGTATTATTTCGTCAAAAAGTGGCAAAGCACGTCTTATAATATCACAGTGTCCTAAGGTAATTGGGTCAAATGAACCAGGAAATATTGCTTTTTTCATCTGTTTAAATATTTTGGTAAATGTAAAGAATTTATTTTAGCTAAGCTAAATTTGTTACTTTTGGACTTTAATTAAAAATTATGAAAAAACAAATTATCCTATTTGTCATTGTATTTATTATTGGCTTTGGTGGAGCAACTTTTGGCATCAAAAAGCTAAAGCAAATTAACAATGCTAAAAACACTATTTCACACCAGTTTGGTGATGTTTTAGACAGTCTTAACCACGTAAAAGTCTATTATAATGGTGCTATTAGTAATGTAAAAGGCAGAAATACTATAAAAGGTTATAACCTAGGATTAAAATACCAATGCGTAGAGTTTGTAAAACGTTATTATTACAAACATTACCAACATAAAATGCCTGATAGTTACGGTAATGCTAAAAGTTTTTTCAATAAAAGCTTAAAAGATGCATCGCTTAACAAAGCTAGAAACCTCATGCAATATAGCAACCCTAGTAAAAGCAAGCCACAAGTAGGCGATTTACTAGTGTTTGACGGTTCTTTTTTTAATGAATATGGTCATGTGGCTATACTAAGTACTATTAGCAAAAACAAAATAGAAATTATTCAACAAAATGGCGGTAAAAACGCAGCAACTCGACTAAAATATCCTTTGCTAAAAACAAGTGAAGGACTTTGGCTAATTAAAAACAAAAAACTACTCGGATGGCTCAGAAAACAGTAAAAAAATACAAACGCATTGCCTTACTTATGGCGATGCAAGGCGAAGCAAATCCGTTAATTGCACATTATAAATTAACGAAAATAGCCGTTCACAATCCTATCGTAGTTTATGCTAATGCAAACAAATCTTTACTTCTCTTGCTTAATGGAAAAGACCCTAAACATCAAGTGGATAATATAGGTACACAAGCAGCTACGCTCAATGCTTTTGTAGCCATAAACAACTACCAACCAGATTTAATACTAAACTGTGGTACTGCTGGCGGTTTTGCTAGTAAAGGCGCTACGATTGGTGATGTATATATCGCTAAAGAAAAGGTTTGTTTTCACGATAGACGTATTGACCTTCCTAATGGTTTTCAAGATTATGCTACAGGTAATTATCCAGTTTTAAATACCGATTCTTTAGCTGTAAAATTCAATCTAAAACAAGGTATTATTTCTTCTAGTGATGCTTTAGATTTTACCGCAACCGATATGCAACTGATGCAAAACAATAACACTTCTGTCAAAGAAATGGAAGCGGCTGCTATTGCGTGGGTTTGCAGTATCTATAAACAGCCATTTACTGCCCTAAAAGCCATTACAGATATTGTAGATGGTAAACACCCAACTGCTACGGAATTTTTAGCTAATTTTAAGCAAGCAAGTGAAGCTTTAAAAGAAAAAGTAGTATTGGTAGTTGATGAGTTACTTGAGTGAAATTACTATTTTTCTGTAATTTCATTTGATTTTTTAACCAAACGATAAACAAAAAAACCTAAGAATATCAATATTAAATACGGAAAAACCATTAAATATTGAATACCTCTATTTACACCAAGAGCCATATCCTTATTGCCTTCACTCTCTAAGGTTGCACGACACATTGCACATTGTGCAAAAGGATTGTTTACCACAAAAAATAATACTATTACAAAATACTTTTTCATTAGCTATAATATGGTGAAATCATTAAATAAACTAGCACTCCAGACACCTCAATATACAGCCAAATAGGAAATGCTATTTTGGCAAGTTTACGGTGTTTTGCAAAATCTTCATTAAGTGCTCTTACAAAAGTTATAAGCACTAAAGGTATAACCGTTACTGATAAAATAATATGCGAAATTAATATAAAAAAATAAGCGTATTTCATAAAACCATCACCACCATAAGGCGTAGATTCACTTGTCATATGATAAGCTACATACATTATTAAAAATAATGAAGTACATACCATAGCCAGTTTTATTAGGCGTTCATGAAGCTTTCTATTCTTATTCTTAATAGCCCAAAGTGCCGTAATCAAAACTACTGCTGTAAAAGCATTAATACTAGCATAAATAGGTGGTAAAAAAGTAAGTGGCGTAGCGTTTGGTATTTTGTAACCAAACAAAATAGCAACTACAATAGGTATCGTTATAGATAGTACCGTAATAAGTGTATTGTATTTTTTATTATTCATCTAATAATTTTTTAATATCATCTTTTAGCATTTGAACACCTTCTTGTTTTAAACCATCATAATATACTAATGGATTTTCATATTCACCTGTTTTAACTGTTCTAGAGCGGATATTTCCCTTTTTATCAACCAAAGCAAATAGCCCTGAATGTTCAAAACCATCTTCCAGTTTTGGGTTTTTTCCTGCAAATAGATTAAACCCTTGATTTGCTAGCTTATAAACATACGTTTCATCGCCACGTAAAAAATGCCAATTTTTCATAGTAACACCTAGTTCTTTACTGTGTTTTAGTAGTTGTGCTATGGTATCGCGTTCTGGATCTATGGTGATAGAAACAATAGCAAAATCGCGGTTCAAACCGTATTTATCTTGTATTTGTAGCATGTTTTTATTCATCTTAGGGCAAATACTACCGCAGTTGGTAAAGAAAAACTCCAACACATAGACTTTTCCTTGAAGTGTCTCCGAAGAAAAAGGTTTTGCGTATTGATCTGTAAGTTCAAAACTTGGTGCTTTTCCTATAGTAACTAAGTCCGCTTTAGTCATACGACTTACTATCTTTGGGATAGCATAAATACCAAAAATAAGCACTATAAACGAAATACCTATATAAGAATAATTATTTTTTTTCATATTAATTAGCTTCTCTATATTCGTTTAACATATCATCTTTACGCAAGGCATTATTTTTCTTTAATGCCAAGCGGTATTCGGCCAATATTATTTTGACATCATCTATCATATAATTATTTAAATCTGCTACAACATGAGCATTATATCCGTAACGTTGGTCTTTCTTACGACCACGAAGTCCTTTACCTCTTCCAACGATAAATACTAAATCTATACCCAAGTTTTTATCTAAATTATAAGGTGTTCCTAAGCCATCAAAAAAGTGTAACATTGCTTCATCATCCATAAAAACAAAAGACCATTTTTGCGTATCAATATAACTAGCTAGCTGTTTTTTTATTTCTTTTGCTGCCACTTCCATTCCTTGAGGTAAAACAAGCACAAACTGTAAGCCATCATATTTATGAAAACGTCTGTAAATCTTTTCGTTAAGATTAAAAACATTCGCTTTTCTTGCTAATGCGTCTTTACCTAAAAAACCAAGAATTGTTATTTTATTATCTAATTGAATACGTTTTCCTGTTAGTGTTTTTGCAGTACTAGGAAACTCATCAACTGTTTTAGTAAGCACAGGCAAGTGACCAAACTGGTGTTTTCCTGAAGATAATATTAAATCAAAAGTAATAGGAACTACAAATAAAGCAAGAAGTATTAATACTTTTTTTACAGTGCTTTTCCTAGTAGGTTTATTATGTGTGTATTGTACAGCCATAGTATAGAAAAAGACGGAAAAACCGCCTTTTTAATAATGTAATTAGTGTCTTTTAAAAATCTTTACTCATATGATAAAACTTAGCAGAGCCACCCATAAATGAATCGTGTAATGCAGAACCTTCTAGTAAGAAAATAAACATAATATAAGAGACATAAAAGATTATAGAAATGACTAATAATCTTCTAAAGAATTTATTTTCATTTTCCATGTGCATAAATGCATATACTATATAGTACGCTTTAACTAAGGTAAGAATAATAAAGAACCAGTTTAATAGTTTTAAACCTAAAAAGGCATGTGCTGCCATAAAAGTAGGTTTTACTATACCTACTGCAACCTCAACTACGGTAATGATTAATAATAGAAAGAATACAAACCATATTCTTTTTGTATGTGATGTATCGTGTGACATAATTTTAATTGTTTTTTATTAATTAAACCAAATAGAAAAAGGTAAATACAAATACCCAAACTAAATCTACAAAGTGCCAATAAAGTCCTACTTTTTCTACCATTTCGTAATGACCTCTTTTTTCGTAAGTTCCTAATACTACATTAAAGAAAATGATAATATTAATCACTATTCCTGAAAAAACGTGAAATCCGTGAAATCCTGTAATAAAGAAAAAGAAATTAGCAAATAATGGCTTTCCATATTCATTATGTATCATATTTGCACCTTCTACCACACCAACAGCTTGTTTTATTTTTTCTAAAGAAGCAGCGTGCGATAATATTTCTTTATGACCGTCTATTATGTTTTCTGTTTTAATACGTAGTTTAGAATTTG
Organism: uncultured Flavobacteriaceae bacterium; assembly: GCA_964408665.1. Lineage (GTDB taxonomy): Bacteria > Bacteroidota > Bacteroidia > Flavobacteriales > Flavobacteriaceae > JALSVQ01. The sequence continues at coordinate 5,183 of CAYPAK010000085.1, forward strand.
CTTTAAAACCATCAGTTACGTTAGCAACGTTTATAGAAGGAATAGCATGAGCATCTTCAGAGAACCAAATTCCTTTGTCTCTTGTATCTGCAATACGCTCTGATTCACCAATAGCAAAGCTATGAATATTAACTGGCTTTCCTGCTTCATCTACAAACTGTAAGATGTTTCCGCTTCGTGTTTCTAAAGCTCCGTGAGAACCGTGAATAAACGTTTTCCATTCCCAAGCTTGAGACCCCACAAATATTAATCCTCCCACAATAGTAAGCAGCATATATAATACTACTTTGTTTTTTTTCATATGATGTCCTGCATCTACAGCAAGCACCATCGTTACTGATGAAAAAATCAAAATAAACGTCATAAACGCAACATATAATAATGGTTGCGGACTGTGTGTAAAAGGAACGTGCGTAAATACTTCTTCGGCAATAGGCCAAGAGTCTATAAATTTAAAACGCATTAAGCCATAAGCGGCTAAGAAACCTGAAAAAGTTAACGCATCTGATAATATGAAAAACCACATCATCATTTTACCGTAACTCAAATTAAAAGGTCTTGAACCACCTTCCCAAGTGGTTTTATCTGCAGTAGAGGCTACTGTACTCATAAATAAATTATTTTAGTTTTCTAGTTGGTAACAAAAGTAACATTTTTTTTTTAGCTATAAAAATATAGGAATAAAAATAAAAACACCCAAAGCAAATCTAAAAAGTGCCAGAACTGAAATCCCAGTTCAAAACCTAATAGATTATCAGGTGAATACTTGTTTTTTATGGTTTGTACATAAACCACAAGTAGTACTATAATAGCTATAAAAATATGCAATAAATGTGCTCCAGATATAATAAAAAGCATAGAAGACGCTACTTGACTTGCAGGTCCAAAGGCATAATACTGCTTATCATGAAGTTCTTGAAAACCCATTAACTGGAGATACACAAAGAGTAAACCTAATAAAATAGTTACACTCATCCAAAGCCTTGATTTTTTTTGATTTGCTTTTATTAATTCTTTTTTGGCTAATATAAAAGATGCGCTACTTAACAAAATAACTAAAGTACTGTAATAAAATGCCTGTGGCAAGGCTATTTTTACCCAATCTGTTTTTGTAGCACGCATTATATAAGCACTTGTAAGTCCTGCAAACATCATAATAACACTCACAAAAAAGAACCAAAGCATCATTTTTTTGGCATTTACTTGTTTTTTTTCTTCTATTGTTTTATTCATAATATATTATTGTAATAAAAATTTATCTACTATTAATACTAATTGCATCAAGGTTAAATACGACACACTAGCAAGCATAAGTTGTTTGGCAGTTTTGTCACTTTTATCCTTATTAAGTTTTAAAGCAAAATAAAGCACTCCAACACCTAATAAGGCAATTATAATTGCTCCAAAAATAGTTAATTTCAATTCTCCTGTTAGTCCAAAAGCAGGAATAATAGAAACAAAAATGAGTGTAACACTATATAGTACAATTTGTCTTAATGAACCCGCATCTTTTTTTCCTGTAGGTAATAGTTTGAATCCTGCACGACTATAGTCCTCATCCAAAAACCAAGCAAGCGCCCAAAAATGTGGAAATTGCCATACAAATTGAATTAAAAACAGCACACCTGCTTCAATACCAAAATGATTGGTTGCTGCCACCCATCCTAACATAAAAGGAATAGCGCCAGGAATAGCGCCTACAAAAATAGATAATGGTGTTATCGTTTTTAGTGGTGTATAAGCACTTACATATAAGAAAATAGAAATAGCACCAAAAAGAGCTGATTTTTCATTGATAGTATATAAAATTGCTATTCCTGAAATAGTAAAAATAGTAGCGATAATAAAGGCTGTAGTATTAGACAAGCGCCCCATAGGCATAGGACGATTTTTGGTGCGTTCCATTTTTTTGTCTAATTCTTTTTCTATAATTTGATTATAGGCATTAGAAGCACCAACCATAAAATAACCACCCAAAAATAATAAAAACAAAGTAGTATAATTTACTGTTTCTGCTCCTAACAAGTACGCAATAAGCGATGAAAAAACAACACTTAGTGATAGTTTAAATTTAGTAAGCTGTAAAAAATCAGCAAATAATTGATTTTTAATAGTAGTAGCCAATTTGTTATTATTTTTAGTTTTTTAGTGTAGCAAAAGTACACTTTTTACTTAAA
>CAYPAK010000086.1:0-3389 GCA_964408665.1 uncultured Flavobacteriaceae bacterium
CGAGCAGCTCTAAAATTAAAATGTGCTGAGATAGTTTTATTTACAAAATCAAATTCAGTAATTTCTATTTCACCATTAATAGAGATATATGGTTCAGTACCTGTTGTGGTGTTTTCGGTATATACGGCACTATGATTTACACCATCTAAAGTATATGTACCTACATTATCATCATTAATAGTGAATTTTATTTCTTCATCACCTCGTGTTACGGTTATTTTAGTAATGTTAGTAGAAACAACAGCTGCATAGGTGTTTGTAGCCCAAAATTCATTATCTAAACTTGTTTGAAAGGCGTTAGGAACAGGTAATGTTTCTTCGTTACAAGCAGTGAAACTAAAAGCAATAACTAGGAGTAATAATATTCGTTTAATCATAATAGTATATTTTTTTGAATGCGCAATTTATTGTTTTTTAACGTAAAATTGACATGTTTTAGTATCAAAATTAAGAAATTTGTCTGAAAAAAGATTTTTTAATACGTTTTGGATGTCCAAATCACTGATTTTACCTTGAATAATATCTTGATTTTTACTGATTAATAATTCATCAGCCAAAGGCAAAATACTGTTTATTTCATGAGTTGCTATGATAATTGTTTTTGTTTTAGCTAATTTTTTTAATAATAATAAAATCATTGTTTTATTTTCTAAATCGAGATAAGTCGTAGGTTCATCAAGCACAATAAAAGGCGTGTTTTGTGCTAAAGCCCGAGCAATCATTACTTGTTGTAGTTGCCCATCACTTAAAGTTTGAATTTTTTTATTTGCTAATGCTATTGTGTTAGTGTCTGCTAAAGCGTGCTCAATATGTCTTTTATCATCAGCGGTCAAAGTACCTAACCAATTTGTATGTGCTTGTCTTCCTAGAGCTATTAATTCATATACACTTAGGTTTGAACTAGGAATTCGCTCGGTGCTTACAAAACTAATTTGCTTAGCAAGCTCATTTGCTGTGTAATTAGCTAATGGCTTATTATTAATTATAATAGTTCCAGCTAATACCTCTTGAAGACGACATAAACTGCGTATAAAGGTAGATTTTCCTGTGCCGTTATTACCAATTAATGCATAGAATCCGTTGTTTTTTATATTAATATTTATCGCTTCAGCAATAACTAGTTCTTGCTTTTTAGTACGATAACCAATACAGAGATTTTGAGTTCTTATTTCCATCTAAATACTGATTTTTTTAGATTTTAATAATAAAAAAATAACAATTGGCGCCCCAAATAAGGTAGTAACTGCATTAATAGGAAGTGTGTAAGCACTTGTAGGTAATTGTGCAATGGTATCGGCAATAAGCATAACGATAGCACCAATAAGTAATGATGCTAAAATTATGATTTGCTGTTTAGAGCTTTTAAAAAGTAGCCTACTTATATGAGGAACTGCTAAGCCAATAAATGCAATAGGTCCTACAAAAGCGGTAATACTTCCTGCAAGCAAACTCGTAGCAAGTATAATGATAAAACGTGTTTTTGGAATGGAAACGCCTAAGCTTATGGCGTAATTCTCGCCTAATAATAAGCTATTCATATCTTTTAATACAAAGGTTATTAGTATAAAACTTATAGCGATAAAAAAACTGAGAATACTTAATTCGTCCCAAGACAAATTACCAATACTTCCAAAACTCCAAAAGATAAATTGCTGTAACTGTTCTGCGCTACTAAAATAAGCCAAAATACTTACGATAGCACTTGTTAAACTGCCAAACATTAAACCAACTATAAGAATAGACATGGTGTTTTGCACTTGTTTTGCCACTAAAATTACGGCAAAAAGAACTGCCAAAGCACCTAAACTAGCAGCAATGATTATAGCCCAAGGAGAACTGGCTAAAACACTATTTTCAAAGCCTAAAAAAGAAGTACCTAAAACCAAAATGGCTACACCAAGACTTGACCCAGAACTTATGCCTAATACATAAGGACCTGCCAATGGGTTTCTGAATAAAGTTTGCATCAATAAGCCACTAACACTAAGCCCTACGCCTGCAAGAATAGCAGCGATAGCCTTAGGAATACGGTAACTCAAAATAATATAACGCCACGTTTCTTGTTGTAATTCACCATTACTTAAAGCGGCAAAAACTTGTTTAAATGGGATAGTCTCAGAACCTAAACTAATATTTATTAAAAATGCAATAAAGAATACTATTAATAAACCTAAAAAATAACTTTTATATTTTAATGAATTAAGCTGCATTAGTTGAGTTTTTCAAAAAAGTGATTTTTATAATTGGGTAATAATTCAGGATGTAAAATGTGAATTAAATCTTGTAAAACTAAATCTGGGCGTTGTGGTGCAAGCTCAAAATAAAGCAAACCGCCAGTTGCCCCTTTTTTGGTTGTGAAACTATAAACCTTATCTTGATTAAAAGCTCTAAATTGCCTGTAATGGTTGTTTTCTCCTAATTTTGTTTTACTATCATAAAAACCAGGAGCTATCCAAAAATCAGCATTTTTTCCTTTGCTTAAAACGGTTTCATAACTAAGTTTAATACTGCCTTTACTGTTATTATCAGCCCAAAGATAATTGCTGTTAGCATCTTTTAGAAACTGGGAAACCCAACTTTTTCCACCAGAAAGTACCCATTTGTCACCTTGTAAAGCGCCTGTAAGTATACTTGGTTTTGTAGAAGCTTTTTGTGCAAGTAGTTTTGCTTTGTTATATGAATTTACAATTTTTTTAAAAATACTATCCGCTTGCTTTTCTTTATTAAAAAGTACACCAAAAAACTTTATCCACTCCGCTTTTCCTAAGGCAGTTTCTTCCATCCAATCGCCATTTACAAGCACAGGAATATGCATTTTTGCTACGGTTTGCAAGGGTTTTGATAATCCATTGACGCCAAAAGCAACAAGAACATCAGGTTGTAATGCCAAAATGCGTTCTACATTTAGCGCCTGATTATTGTTAAGTTCCTTTATTTTTCCTTGCTTAATAAGCGCTCGTGTTTTGGGAGAAGAAATGTAATTGCAAGAAGGAAATCCAATTAATTTATCTTCTTCTCCTAGAAGCTCTAAAGCAGGAATGTGCGTGGTAGAAGTTACTATAATATTTTGTATTGGTACCGTAATTTGTGTGTATTTTTTAAGACTATCAGGAATAAGGCTGTTTTTTTCTTTTAAAACATACTTAAATGTTTCACTGCTTTCCTGAAAAGGGTTTTTAACCGATACTATTTTATAATCAGTAAAGTTTTTTATACTAAAAACACTAGCGTACTTGATGCTGTTGCTAACTGTTAAGTTTGATTTTTTATTAGAAATTACATTACCTTTCTTTTTACAACTAATAAATGTAAAGATTAACAACAGTAATAATATTAATTGTTTTTTCATTAGGCAAATATATCTTTTTTAATGTTTTTTTCCTAAGGTT
>CAYPAK010000086.1:3489-7282 GCA_964408665.1 uncultured Flavobacteriaceae bacterium
GATTGGGTTTATGAAGAAGAATTTGCTTTTGTTCGCGCTTTTGAATGGAATAAAAACAGCAATATGCTTGCTTTTTTACGCTTTGATGAAACCAAAGTGCCTGAGTTCTCTATGATGAAGTATGATGAAAATTTATACCCAAAAGTAGTTACTTTTAAATATCCAAAAGCGGGAGAAAATAACTCAAAAGTAACTGTTCATGCCTACAATTTTAGAGAAAAACATTTATGTGATTTTAATATTGATTTAGGCGCTTACGAATATATTCCACGTATTAAATGGACAGCAGAACCGTATGTGCTTAGTGTAACCACACTTAACCGTCATCAAAATGATTTGAAATTGTTTTTTATAGATGGAAAGGAACATAATAAAGCTAAAATAGCATTAGAAGAAAAAAATAACACCTACATAGATATTACCGATAATCTTACTTTTTTAGCAGATAATAGTTTTTTGTGGACAAGTGAGCAAAATGGACATAATCATATTTACCATTATTCTAAAAAAGGAAAATTAATTAATCAAGTTACTAATGGAAATTGGGAAGTAACGGCTTTTTATGGCTACGACAAAGTAAATAAACGTGTTTTATACCAATCTACAGAAAATGGAAGTACAGAACGAACAGTTTATAGTATTAATTTAGATGGTTCTAATAAAAAAGCATTAAGTAAACTATCAGGTTCTAATAGCGCACGTTTTTCTAAAACGTTTCAGTATTTTATAAATACGTATTCCGATAAAAATACCCCTAGAATATATACCTTAAATGATGGATTAACAGGAAAGGTGTTAAAAGAAATAAAAAACAGTAGTGCTTTAAAAACTACATTGGCAGATTTTAAAATTTCTGATAAAGAATTTAGTGAGTTAAATACAGAAAATGGTCAAAAACTAAATATGTGGATGATAAAACCTGCAAATTTTGACGCTACAAAAAAATATCCATTACTGATGTATCAATACTCTGGTCCAGGAAACCAGCAAGTACTTAACCATTTTATGTCTAGTAATGATTATTGGTACCAAATGTTAGCCAATAAATATGGTTATATTGTAGCTTGTGTTGACCCCAGAGGAACAGGAGGTAAAGGAGCTAAATTTAAAAAAGTTACTTACAAACAATTGGGTAAATACGAAGTAGAAGACCAAATAAGTGCTGCCAAAACGCTTGGAAAACTGTCTTATATTGATGCTGATAGAATTGGTATTTGGGGATGGTCTTACGGCGGCTTTATGAGTTCTAATTGCTTATTTAAAGGTGCCGATACTTTTAAAATGGCAATAGCTGTTGCTCCAGTAACTTCTTGGCGTTTTTACGATAGTATTTACACAGAACGCTATATGCAAACACCTCAAGAAAACCCTGAGGGCTATGACGATAATTCGCCATTATTTTTTGCCGATAAACTACAAGGAAAATTTTTATTAATTCACGGTACAGGTGATGATAATGTACACGTTCAAAATAGTTTTAGGTTAGTTAATGCTTTGATTAAAGCAGGAAAACAGTTTGATAGTGAATTTTACCCAGACAGAACGCATGGTATTTACGAAGGACATGGTACAAGACGCCAGTTATATGATAGAATGACCGCTTTTATTTTAAATAATTTGTAAAATCGACAAGACTATAAAAATGTTTTTAGTTTGCTATAATTGTTTTGTGTAAAAACTGGTATAAATCAGGTATTTACAGAAATAGTTAATTGATAGCGTCTATTTTTAAGACTAAATCATTCCCTAAATTGAAAAATTATTGTATTTTTAGGAAATTTTTTAGATTAAATTAAAAAAAACAACAGTTATGTCACAAGCATTAAAACCACATCAAAAAGAACTATTTGGACACCCAATAGGCTTATACGTATTATTTTTTACCGAAATGTGGGAACGCTTTTCCTATTATGGAATGCGTGCTATATTGGTAATCTATATGATTGCTACCGCAATGGATAAAAACGGAGCGGGACTAGGGTGGACTCGTGGAGAAGCCTTAGCACTATACGGTTGGTATGTTATGTTAGTTTATGTAGTATCTATCCCTGGAGGAATTATTGCCGATAAATATCTCGGTCAGAAAAAGGCGGTAATGCTCGGTGCTTTTATCCTAGTGTTAGGGCACGGAACCTTAGCTATTGAAGCTACTTGGGCATTTTTTGCAGGATTAGGACTTATCATATTGGGTGTAGGGATGCTAAAACCTAATATTTCTACTATGGTAGGAGGTTTGTATGCAAAAGGAGACATCCGTAGAGATAAAGGATTTTCTATATTCTATATTGGTATTAATTTAGGATCACTACTTGCTACAACATTCATAGGAATGGTCGTTGCAAAATGGGGCTGGCATGCAGGGTTTGCTATGGCAGGAATTGCGATGCTTTTTGGATTACTAGTTTATATCTGGGGACAAAAATATATAACTCACGTAGGAAACAAACCTACCGAAGCACAAAAACAAGCCGATGTTTCTTTAATGGAAATATTTGTGAGAATATTCAAATCACCTATACATTTAGTTATTTTAATAGCGATGTTAGCCTTTTCATTATACGCAGGGTTTACTTTTGAAGGGGTAGATCATTGGGGTTATGGTGCTTTGTTTATATTTTTATCATTTGTAGTAGGACTGCTAATGATGATTTATAAAAGCCTAGAAACACAAGTAGAAAAAGATCGCTTTTTAGTTTTACTATTATCTTTCTTCTTAGTAGTGGTGTTTTGGGGAGCATTTGAGCAAGCAGGAGGTTTAATGAGTATTTATACCGAAACAAAAACCAATAGAATGCTCTTTGGTTACGAGATACCAACACCAATGTTTCAAGGCTTAAACGCAGGATTTATCTTGCTTTTTGCAGTGGCAGTTGCCAACTATTGGGCAAAACGAAAAATAAAAGGAAAAGAAGCATCTTCTTTATTTAAAATGGCAACAGGAACTATCATAATGGGTCTTGGTTTTGTCTTTATGGTTTTTGCTGTAAAAGATTATGAAACTAATGGTAAATCAGCTATGATTTGGCTTGTAATGGCATATTTATTTCACACTATTGGCGAATTGAGCTCTTCGCCAGTATCCTTGTCTTTTGTTACCAAACTTGCTCCCGCAAAATATGCATCATTAATGATGGGATTGTATTTTGCAGCAACAGGTCTTGGGGGAAAAATGGCAGGAATTGTAGGGGAATATTCACAATTAAAACCTTATAAGGCTACAATGATAGCTTCAAAAGATGTTGTAAATAATGTGGTTGCCAAAGACACGTTAGACTTGTATGATTTTAAAACCAAAAAGAAATATAAATCAGTTGATTATCCTATTAACAAAGATAAAGAATTTACTATAAATACACTAGTATATTTAGATGGTGATAAACTTATTTTTGATGATGCCAAAACACATAAAAACGTCAATAATATCTTTACGATTAATAAAAAAGATGAAAAACACGATTATATAAAAGCTATAAAAAGTTATTTAAAAGAAAATAATAATAGTAAAGCAACACCACATCATGCTAATTTACACTTCAAAAAAGATGAAGAAAAAGCCAAAATAGCGGCTAATATTGGTGATGGTAAAGATTATGCAATAACATTTACTATAGACGAAGAGCAAAGTGAACAAGAATTTAAAACATTTTTAGGAATTACGATTTTTACCGTAATATTCAGCTTGCTAGTAATAGCATTATTAAAACCATTAAAACGCTTAACCCACGGAGCCGAAGATGACGAACACGATATGCACGATGAAACCGAAGGTTTTGAACTAGCAGATAATTAGAAA
>CAYPAK010000087.1:0-7261 GCA_964408665.1 uncultured Flavobacteriaceae bacterium
TATTAAAGCACTTCTGGTGCTAATGATACTATTTTCATAAATTGTTTATCACGAAGTTCTCTCGCTACAGGTCCGAATACACGCGTTCCTTTCATAGCACCTGCAGTATCTAACAATACACAAGCGTTATCATCAAAACGGATATAAGATCCATCAGCTCTTCTTACTTCTTTTTTAGTTCTAACTACTACAGCAGTTGACACTTGCCCTTTCTTAACGGAACCGTTAGGAGTTGCATCTTTTATTGTCACTACTATTTTGTCACCTATAGAAGCATATCTTCTCTTTGTTCCTCCAAGCACACGGATTACCAAAACTTCTTTGGCTCCTGTGTTGTCGGCTACTTTTAATCTTGACTCTTGTTGTAACATATCTTACTTCGCTCTTTCAATTATTTCAACTAATCTCCAACATTTAGATTTACTCAAAGGTCTTGTTTCCATTATCTTTACAGTATCTCCTATATTGCAATCGTTATTCTCATCATGTGCTACATACTTCTTAGTACGTAGTACGAACTTTCCGTACATAGGGTGTTTTACACGTTTTACCTCGGCAACTACGATAGATTTATCCATCTTGTTACTTTTAACTACACCTACACGTTCTTTTCTTAAATTTCTTTTTTCCATGTTTTCCATTCAATACGTCTTATTGACCTTTCTTAGTAATCTCAGTTGCTAATCTAGCAACAGTTTTTCTCAAATTTCTTAATTGAATTGGATTATCCAATGGTGAAATAGCGTGAGCTAATTTCAAACTTGCTAAACTTTTTTTAGTTTCTTGCAATTTTGCTTTCAAATCCTCAATTGCCATTTCTTTAATTTCTGATTGTTTCATGCTTCTTATTTTCTTAAATTAAGCTTCAAAATCTCTAGCAATAACAAACTTCGTTTTCACCGGTAGTTTTTGTGCTGCAAGACGAAGTGCTTCTTTTGCAACATGCATAGGAACTCCTCCAACTTCAAACATTATTTTACCTGGCTTCACTACTGCTACGAAATACTCTGGAGCACCTTTCCCTTTACCCATACGTACCTCAAGAGGCTTTTTTGTAATAGGTTTATCTGGAAATATTTTGATCCAAAGTTGTCCTTCCCGCTTCATATGACGTGTAGCTGCAATACGTGCTGCTTCAATTTGTCTAGAAGTAAGAAATTTTGCATCCAAAGACTTGATACCAAACATACCATTTGATAATTGATGTCCTCTTTGAGAAAGCCCTTTCATACGTCCTTTCTGGACTTTACGATATTTTACTCTTTTTGGCTGTAACATTTTTTACGCTTTAAAAATTACTTTCTACGACGGTTTCTACCTCTATTACCAGCTCCTCCTCCAGATTTGCCTGATTTCTTAGACATACCTACAAGTGGATTAAGCTCACGCTTACCATAAACCTCGCCTTTCATTATCCATACTTTCACTCCAATACGCCCATACGTAGTATGTGCTTCTTTTAGTGAATAATCAATATCTGCTCTAAAGGTAGACAAAGGAATTCTCCCCTCCTTAAACCCTTCTGAACGTGCCATTTCTGCACCATTCAAACGACCAGAAATTTGAACTTTGATACCTTCAGCATTCATACGAATTGCAGCCGCAATAGCCATTTTAATAGCTCTTTTGTATGAAATACGATTCTCAATCTGGCGTGCAATACTATCTGCAACCAAATTAGCATCTAATTCAGGTCTCTTAATTTCAAATATATTGATTTGAATGTCTTTTTTGAATACCTTTTTCAAAGATTCTTTAAGCTTGTCTACCTCTTGTCCACCTTTCCCAATAATAATACCAGGTCTAGCTGTAGTGATAGTAACGGTTACAAGCTTAAGCGTTCTCTCAATAATAATACGTGAGATACTTGCTCTTGACATTTGCGCATGTATATATTTTCTTATTTGATTATCTTCAGCAAGTCTATCACCGTAGTCGTTTCCTCCATACCAGTTTGACTCCCATCCTCTGATAATTCCTAAACGGTTTCCTATTGGATTCGTTTTTTGTCCCATACTACTATAATTATTTACTTTCTGAATTAATTTTACTACCTAAAACCAAAGTTACATGATTTGATCTTTTTCTAATACGGTGAGCACGACCTTGCGGTGCTGGTCTCAAACGTTTTAGCATTGATCCACTATCAACTTTAATTTCTTTTATAAACAAACCTGCATCTTCTATGCTTTCCCCTTCGTTTTTAGCTTCCCAGTTTGCAATAGCAGAAATTAATAATTTCTCTACTTTTCTAGATGCTTCTTTTGAATTGAATTTCAATATTTGAAGTGCTTTGTTTATTTCCACACCGCGTACGATATCTGCTACCAAACGCATTTTTCTTGGTGATGTAGGACAATTATTAAGCTTAGCAAAAGCGATATGCTTTCTAGCTTCCTTCATCTTGTCTGCTGTGTTTTTCTTACGAACTCCCATAATAGCCTACTATTTTTTACCTTTATTTTTTCTATTAGCTCCATGGCCTCTATAAGTTCTTGTAAGAGAAAACTCTCCTAACTTATGTCCAACCATATTTTCTGTAACATATACTGGCACAAATGATTTCCCATTATGAACCGCTATAGTTTGTCCTACAAAATCAGGAGTTATCATTGAAGCTCTAGACCAAGTTTTGATCACTGCTTTTTTACCTGACTCAATATTTGCGAATACCTTTTTTTCAAGTTTTACACTTACAAAAGGTCCTTTTTTTAATGAACGTGCCATCTATCTTTTAGTTTTTCTACGTTCTACAATATACTTATTACTCGGTTTAGTCTTAGAACGAGTTCTGAATCCTTTAGCAGGTATTCCGTTTCTCGATCTTGGATGACCTCCAGTAGCACGACCTTCTCCACCTCCCATTGGGTGATCAACAGGGTTCATTCTTACTGGGTTTGTTCTTGGTCTTCTTCCTAACCAACGTGTTCTACCTGCTTTACCAGATACAATTAATTGATGATCAGAATTTGACATTGCTCCAATTGTAGCGGAACAAGTAACCAAAATCATACGTGTCTCTCCCGAAGGTAATTTTACCGTAGCAAACTTACCATCTCTAGCCATTAATTGAGCAAATGCTCCTGCACTACGTGCTAACACTGCTCCTTGACCTGGATGTAATTCAATACAAGATATCACTGTTCCTAAAGGAATATCACTAAGTGGCATAGCATTACCTAAATCTGGTGCTACTTTTGCTCCTGTGATAACTTTTTGCCCAACCTTTAATCCAGATTGTGCAACAATATATCTTTTTTCTCCATCAGCAAACGCTAACAACGCGATAAAAGCAGTACGATTTGGATCGTACTCTATCGTTTTAACTGTTGCAGGAATACCGTGCTTGTCTCTTTTGAAGTCAATAATACGGTAACGTTTCTTATGCCCACCACCTATGTAGCGCATCGTCATTCTACCAGAATTATTTCTTCCCCCAGATCTCTTCTTCGGAGCGAGTAAACTCTTCTCCGGCTTATCAGTAGTTACAACATCAAATTCGTTCACTACTCTAAAACGCTGACCAGGTGTAATCGGTTTTAATTTTTTAACTGACATTTTATTTATTAAAGATTGTTATAAAAATCAATACTTTCTCCTTCTGCTACCTGAACAAACGCTTTTTTAAATGCATTTGTTTTTCCTGTAACAACACCACTTTTTGTAAATTTAGTTTTACGTTTAGGACCATAAACCATAGTTCTAACTTTCAACACATTTACACCATAAGTAGCTTCGATTTCTTTTTTAATCTGAATTTTGTTTGCTGCACGTGCAACAACAAAACCATAGCGATTAAAAAGTTCGCCTTGCTCTGTTACTTTTTCCGTAATTATCGGTTTTATTAAGATACTCATAATTGATTTTAACTTAAAATTGATTCAATTTCTGCAATAGAACGCTCAGTAAGCACTAGCTTTCCAGCGTTCAAAACATTGTAAGTGTTTACTCCTGAGAGACTTAACACGTTAACCTTGTTTAAATTGCGTGAAGACAAATATACATTTTTATTGTTCTCTCCCAACACAAATGTTGCTTTTTTATTATCTAATGATAAAGCACGCAACATAGCAATGAAATTTTTAGTTTTTGGACTTTCAAACGTGAAGTCTTCAACTACAACAATATTATTCTCTTTAGCCATCATGCTTAAAGCTGATTTTCTAGCCACACGCTTAAGCCCTTTATTCAATTTGAATGAGTAGCTTCTTGGTCTTGGTCCAAAAATACGACCTCCACCTCTAAAAATTGGAGACTTGATACTACCAGCTCTGGCTGTACCTGTTCCTTTTTGTTTTTTAATTTTACGTGTACTTCCTGCTATTTCAGCACGTTCTTTTGCTTTGTGTGTTCCTTGTCTTTGATTAGCAAGGTACTGCTTCACGTCCAAATAAACTGCATGTTCGTTTGGCTCTACTCCAAATACATCCGAAGAAAGATTTACTTTTCTCCCTGTATCTTTTCCATTTATATCTAATACTGCTAATTTCATTACTTTTCTATTATTACGTAAGCGTTATTATGACCTGGAATACATCCTTTTACTACAAGTAGGTTTTTATCAGCTACTACTTTCAATACTTTTAAGTTTTGAACTTTTATAGTATCTCCACCCATTCTTCCTGCCATACGCATTCCTTTGAATACACGTGCAGGGTAAGATGCTGCTCCAATTGATCCTGGCGCTCTCAAACGGTTATGTTGACCGTGAGTAGCTTGACCAACTCCTGCGAATCCATGACGTTTTACAACCCCTTGAAATCCTTTTCCTTTTGAAGTTGCTGATACATCAACAAATTCTCCTTCTACAAAATGCTCTACTGTAAGAACATCTCCTAATTTGTACTCCTCCTCAAAACCTTTGAACTCAACGACTTTACGTTTAGGAGCTGTACCTGCCTTTTTAAAGTGCCCTTGAAGCGCTTTTGGCGTACTTTTCTCCTTTTTGTCATCGAAACCAAGCTGAATAGCTGAATAGCCATCTACTTCTTCGGTTCTGACTTGGGTAACTACACAAGGACCAGCTTGAATAACGGTACATGGAATGTTTTTTCCATTTTCGTCATAAATACTAGTCATTCCGATTTTTTTTCCTATTAACCCAGACATTATTATTTATTTAATTTATTAATTTAATATAAAAGCTACTAGCCCAAAACACATTGAGCTAGTAGTTATTATTTACTTGTAATTATACTTTTATCTCTACTACAACTCCACTTGGCAATTCAAGTTTCATTAAAGCATCAATAGTTTTTGACGATGTACTGTAAATATCCAATAGACGCTTGTAAGAGCTTAATTGAAATTGTTCTCTCGACTTTTTGTTAACGTGCGGAGAACGCAATACAGTAAAAATCTTTTTGTGTGTTGGTAATGGAATTGGTCCATTAACAATCGCACCTGTATTTTTTACAGCTTTCACGATTTTTTCAGCAGATTTATCCACTAAATTGTAATCGTAAGATTTTAATTTGATTCTTATTTTTTGACTCATTTTATAAAAATTTAGTGGTTATCCTATTGCTTTTTTGATTACTTCTTCTGATACATTAGAAGGCGTTTGATCATAGCGCTCAAATTCCATTGTTGAAGTTGCTCTACCTGAAGACAATGTTCTCAATGTAGTAACATATCCAAACATTTCTGAAAGTGGCACAAAAGCTTTAATGATTTTAGCTCCATTTCTGTCACTCATATCATTTACTTGACCTCTACGTCTGTTTAAATCTCCTACGATATCTCCCATATATTCTTCTGGAGTAACTACTTCTAATTTCATTAACGGCTCTAAGATTACAGCTCCAGCAGCTTTTGCAGCAGCTTTAAATCCTAATTTTGCAGCTAACTCAAATGATAATGAATCCGAATCCACAGGGTGGAAAGACCCATCTTTAAGCGTAACTTTCATAGTATCTACCACGAAACCAGCTAAAGGCCCGTTACTCATTGCTGATTCAAATCCTTTTTGAACTGCAGGTATATATTCTTTAGGAATACGTCCACCTTTAATTTCATCAACAAATTGTAATCCTGTTCCTTCAAAGTCTTCATCTACAGGACCCATTTCAAATACAATATCTCCAAATTTACCACGTCCACCAGATTGCTTTTTATAAGTTTCTCTGTGTTGTGCTGTTTTTGTTAACGCTTCTTTGTACTCTACTTGAGGTTCTCCTTCAGTAACTTCTACCTTGAACTCTCTACGTAATCTATCTATAATGATATCTAAGTGCAACTCTCCCATTCCTGAGATAATTGTTTGACCACTTGCTTCATCTGTTTTTACTTGGAATGTTGGATCTTCTTCAGCCAATTTACCAATAGCAATACCTAGTTTTTCAACATCGGCTTTTGTTTTTGGCTCAATAGCAATACCAATTACTGGAGCTGGAAAATCCATACTCTCCAATACAATTGGGTGTGCTAAATCTGACATAGTATCTCCAGTACGGATATCTTTAAAACCTACTGCAGCTCCAATATCTCCTGCTTCGATATAATCGATTGCATTTTGCTTATTAGCGTGCATTTGATAGATTCTAGAAATACGTTCTTTCTTACCAGAACGGTTATTTAAGATATAAGAACCTGCATCTAAACGACCTGAATACGTACGGAAAAATGCTAAACGACCTACAAAAGGATCGGTAGCAATTTTAAACGCTAAAGCTGCAAAAGGTTCTTTTACATCTGGCTTACGTTCTATTTCATCTCCTGTATTAGGGTCTGTACCAACGATTGCATCTTTATCTAATGGAGAAGGTAAGTATCTTACCACTGCATCTAACAAAAATTGTACGCCTTTATTTTTGAAAGCTGAACCACAAATCATAGGTATGATAGCCATATCCATAACTGCAGCACGCAATGCAGCATGCACTTCATCTTCTGTAATAGAATCTTCATCTTCAAAGAATTTCTCCATCAAAGTTTCATCATATTCTGCTACAGCTTCTATAAGTTCTGCTCTATATTGGTGCGCTTCTTCTTTTAAGTCTTCTGGAATAGGTATGATTTCAAAAGTTGAACCCATATCTTCTTCATTCCATATAATAGCTTGATTTTTCACTAAATCTACTATTCCTTTAAAATCTCCTTCTTCTCCAATTGGTAATACAATTGGTACAGCGTTAGATTTTAACATTTCACGCACTTGTCTATTTACGTTTAAAAAGTCAGAACCTTGTCTGTCCATTTTATTTACAAAACCAATACGTGGCACTTTATAATTATCTGCTAGTCTCCAGTTAGTTTCAGA
>CAYPAK010000088.1:0-1790 GCA_964408665.1 uncultured Flavobacteriaceae bacterium
GATATTTTATTATCAGAAATACCAGGGAATGAAACAGTAATAGGGTTAGCAACTCCACGATATACCACATTCATTTTATCTGCAGAAATTACTGGAGAATTTGGTTTTGGTATTACTGAATATTTTGTTTCTATAGCGATTGGTACATTTTTACCATCTTCTTTATAGATAAATTGCCCCTTCAAAGTATGATCTCCTACACCACCAGCAGCCATTCCATCAAGTACTACTTGTCCATCTTGTACTTTATCTTTAACAGAACGTCCATTAATAATTACGTCAGTAGGAACCATAGAATTATCATAACGCCCTAAAACGATACGTCCTTTCAAAGTCTCTCCTGGATAATATGCTGATTTATCAAAAGCAACGATAGCTTTATATTTATTCATAGAAGCATCATCTACCAAAGCACCTGTTACCATGTCGCTAATAGCCTTAGATTCTACTGAACGTGCATCAGATTGCATTTTGGTTAAGTATGTTTTCACTGCAATTAAAGGAAATCCTTCAAAATGCGCTTCTAACCATGGCACATTTTTACCATCTTCACTTTTTATAGGATCTGTATTAAATTTTAATGTTAATGCACTTTTAGCCTCTGGAGCTAATTTTTCCATTTTAGTTCTAAATTCATTTACTTTCTCAACAAATTCTGCTCCTTTTTTAGATTCCTTACCGTCTTTAAAGAACAATACATTTATAGGGTCTGGCGAATCTTGTTTTTCAGGATTTTTTTTAGTTTCCTCATCTAGTTTTGCAACTAATTCTTCTTTCACTCCTGAAATATACGAAAAGAAATCATCAGAAGCTGCAGCCATTGCTTTAGCTTTAGTGTATTTATCTTTCCATTTATCAGGTTTATCAGAAGCATTTGTTTCTAGTGTCTTAAGATCTTTATCTAAAGCAACTTTAGCTGCTGCATTTGACTCTGCAGATGAACGATTCATCTCGGCAAATACCGTAAGTACCTTTTTATCCATATTCATTGCTAGCATCGAGATGAATACGAGATACATCAAGTTAATCATCTTCTGTCTAGCTGACTGTTTTCCTCCTGCCATTTTTAATTAGTTTTAATTGGGTTAATAGATTATTATATATAAATAAAACTAATTACTTACTTGACATTGCAGAAAGCATTCCTCCATATACGCCGTTTAAAGAAGCCATATTTTGAGATAAGTTTTGCATTTGATCTTTTAATTGTACTGCGTGCTCTGCTACCTCTGCATTTGCTTCTGCTTGACGAGAAGTGCTTTCTAACTGAACTTTGTATAAATTATTTAATGTTTCTAATTGCGCTGCAGCTAAAGACATTTGTTCATTATATTTATTACTAGAAGAAATGGTATTTGCTGCTGGGGCAATTTCTGCCGCTGCACCTGCAAAATTCTGAATACTTGTAGATAGTTTACCCATAAGTTGCGCATCTAAACCTGCATCTGCCATAAGGTTGTCTAATTTTTGAGATAATAATCCTTGTTCATCATTAGCATTAGCATCTAAACTTAATGCATCATAATCTCCTGCTGCATCAGCCCCCGCTAATTCTGGATATACTTTTGTCCAATCTAAGTCTTCTGGAATTGGTTCAAATGCTGATAAAAAGAAAATTGCAGCTTCAGTACCTAAACCTATCATTAATAAGATTCCTCCTGTAAGTGGTCCTATACTCATATGCAGAATTTTAAATAACGCTCCTACGATTACCACTGACGCTCCTATACTGTAAGCCATATGAAAAAACTTCTTCATTCCTTTTGATTGTGCCATAATTTTTGTTTTTT
>CAYPAK010000088.1:1890-7044 GCA_964408665.1 uncultured Flavobacteriaceae bacterium
GCATCGTGCCAAAAATAGTCTTGGTGCATTGGGTCATTATAGGAATACGCAAAATCTTTAACCCAAACTGTGGTATCTGGATACACTTCTACTGCTTCACGTTTTATATAATCTCTACGATTACCTCCTGCTCTTGCTGCTGCTTCTATATCTAGATAAGTGTAAGCGTATTTTAATTTTTTAACATCCATCACACGATCTCCTGTAACAGAAAGTTCTTGTGGTAAATATAATGAGTCCATCACTTCAGTATAATACTCATCTGGAAACTCTTCGGTATCCCAAATAATATCTTCTTCTGGCAACACACGGTTACCCCCCAAAGAGTCTAACGAGTAATAATTATCATACATGTATTTCTCATAAGCAGTTTGCTCATCTGGATCTACATCTTGAAAACCATATACACCTATGCCTGGCTCACTTTCTAAGCCCATATCCTCTACCATTTGAGCAAGACGCGTTTTTATAATTGAATCACGAACCCAATTTACATACTGTCTGTATTCGCTATTGGTAATCTCCGTTTCATCCATATAAAATGAACGTACCGTAACCGTTTTAGAAGGCGTACTATTGTCTTTGGCAAAATCATCATCTTGTTTTCCCATAACAAAAGCTCCTCCAGGGATAAGCGCCATTCCTGGTGGTTTTTCTGGACGCCACTTCTTACCACGAACACCAACTAAATCCCCTTGGCTTTTCCCCCCACAACTGATTAGAAAACTTGTTACTAATACTAATAAAATTAACTTCTTCATGAAACCTATTTTTGTTTTTTTATTCTTTAAAAAAATCGAGCCGTAAACCTATTTAAATATTTTGATAAATGCAATTATTTTTCCAATAACTTTTTTACATCTGCAAAAATATACTTTTTCATTAAATAAACGTCAACTATTTTTATTTATTGTTTATACTGCTTTAAATTATACATTTATATCATTTTTCGTATCGCTTTCCACCAACGACTAGGCACTTCTCCATTACAAGCAAGTGAATAATCATTATAGGAGCAAGGTAATAACGTAGTCTTTTTATATTTATTATCGGGAACGACTAATTCCATCCACCAACGGGCACTTTTTACACTTTTATAGAAGATAACATCCTGTTCCTCAAGTAGAACAGTGTATTTTTTAAATTGCTCTTTTTGCACAAAAGGATGTTCTTTTATTCTTAAATTAACCCCTTCCATAAAATACCAAACCATTTGAGCAGCTAATTTTGCCGTCTGATTGGCATCATCCAAAGTAGGATTGTACTCAAACAGTCCAACACTTGACAATCTAGAACTCAACCCTGCATAACGCATAATAGCACATGCTTCTTCTCCTGTAAAACCATTGGGAACTGCATTGGCGTTTCCTACCGCATCATTATAACGAATAGCGCTAATATCAATACTAAAGATGTCTGCATCGCGCAAAATAGGCTCTACCAACTTAATATCTCGGCGTATTTCGCCTACACGATAGGCATCAAAGTACAATTTGTACATCAAATCTATCTCTTCCTGCGAATTGTAATAGGTTTGGTAACCAATATTACTAAAGTTAAATAAATTATTAGGTTGTTTTAATATAATTTTACCTAAATAAGATGTTGAGCTTATAGTATTATCAGGATTTCCTAAATCAAATTTAGGGTCTAGCACAACCATATTTACTAATTGTTCTAAACCTTCATAACCTTTAAATATTGCATAGGTCAAGTCTTGACTTCCACCTAATAATATAGGTGTTATTTGGTTTTTTACAAGTTCTTTAATTAAACTTTGCACTGCAAAATAGGTATCTTCTAAGGTTTCTCCTGCTTTTATTGCACCTAAATCTATTATGTTTAAATTCCAATTTCCTGGGAATAATTGATACAATTCTTTTCTAATCTGATCTCCTCCTAACGCTGTACCATTATTATTTATAGCAGCACGAGACTCTTCTACATTAAAAATAGCTAGTTGCACATCATCAAAACTAGGAAAATCAGCTTTGGTATGTTTTACTATACTATTACCCAAGGTTAATTCGGGTAATATTGCAGTAAATTCTAGTAATTCTTCTGATATTGGAGTTAAATAATCCAAAATATTATTTCTTTTTTGGTTTAGGCTTAGCCTTTGCTTTAGCTTTGGCTTTAGTTTTACGTTTTGGTTTTTTAGCTGCTATCATTGCTTCTACCTCTTCTAGGGTTAAAGCTTTTGCATCGGTGGTTTTGGGTAATTCTATTTTAGTTTTACCTTTAATAATATTAAACCTTCCCCAACGTGCTTTTTCTACACGTATTCCTGCGTCTTCCCAGTTATGAATAACCTTATCTATTTCTTTTTGTATCTTTTCTTTTATTAATGTATCAATATCTTCGTTTGATAAATTATCAAAATCATATTTTTTATTGACATTAATAAACATGTTGTTCCATTTTAAGAAAGGACCAAAACGACCTACACCTTTTTGCACAGGCATACCATCAAACTCAGCAATAGGCCTATCAGTTTCTATACGTTCGTCTATCAATGGTTTTGCAGCTTCCAAATCTACTTCTAGTGGATCCATATCTTTAGGTAAAGAAATAAACTTAGCTCCAAATTTTATATAAGGACCAAAACGCCCATTAGCTACTACAATTTTTTCGCCTTGATATTCGCCTAAATCTTTAGGTAGTTTAAATAAATCTAATGCTTCTTCTAGTGTAATAGTATCTAATGATTGTTCTTTGAGCAAACTTGCAAAACGTTTATCTTCATCTTCTCTATCGCCTATTTGTGCCATTGCTCCGTATCTACCAAAGCGCACTAAAATAGGTTTTCCTGTTGCTGGATCTTTTCCTAGTTCACGTTCGCCACGTTGAAAATCGGCATTTTCTTGTACTTCTGCTACCGTTGGATGGAATTTAGTATAAAAATCTTTTATCATACCTTTCCATTGTAGTTTACCTTCGGCTATTTCGTCAAACTCTGCTTCTACTTTTGCTGTAAAACCAAAATCTAATACGTTTGCAAAGTTCGCTACTAGAAAGTCGTTTACAATTTTACCAATATCTGTAGGAACTAATTTCCCTTTATCAGAACCTACTTTTTCTGTCAAAGTAGCATCAGTTACTTTTCCTGATTTCAGCATTAACTGTGTATAATCTCTTGGCGAACCCTCTATAGATCCCTTTACGATATATTCTCTACGTTGTATGGTAGAAATAGTTGGTGCGTATGTAGATGGTCTTCCTATTCCTAATTCTTCTAATTTTTTTACTAATGCAGCTTCTGTAAAACGAGGTGGCGCTTTAGTGTAGCGTTCTGTTGCTGTTATAAACACATTAGATAACGCTTCTTTTAATTGCATTTTAGGCAGCATTCCCGCTTGTTCTTCGTCTTCATTATCCGTTCCTTCTAAATATACTTTTAAAAATCCGTCAAATTTAACTACTTCACCTTTTGCATTAAATATACTTTTATTATTGTTATTACTTATTTTAACTGAAGTACGTTCCAATACTGCTTCACTCATTTGAGAAGCTAATGTACGTTTCCAGATAAGTGCATAAAGTCTGTCTTGGTCAAAATCTACCGCAACACGATGTCTCGACATATCAGTTGGACGAATGGCTTCGTGAGCCTCTTGCGCACCTTTAGATTTTGTCTTAAAATTTCTTGGTTTGCTATATTCTGAACCGTAACTAGCTGAAATTTCTTTTGCTGCCGCAGTTTTAGCATCATCAGAAAGGTTTAAACTATCTGTTCTCATATAGGTGATGAGCCCTGCTTCATACAAGCGTTGTGCTACCATCATAGTACGAGAAACCGAAAAACCTAATTTTCGTGAAGCCTCTTGCTGCAATGTAGAAGTGGTAAATGGTGGAGCTGGAGATTTTTTTGCAGGCTTTACTTGCAAATCACTCACAGAAAAATCAGCACCATTACACGATTCCAAAAATGCTGCAGCATCTTTTTTACTACTAAATCCTTTAGCTAGACTTGCCTTAAATTTTTTGCCCGCTGCATTTTTAAACTCAGCAACTACTTTGTAGCTAGCTACAGGTTTAAATTCGTTAATATCGCGTTCGCGTTCTACAATAAGACGTACCGCAACGGACTGGACACGTCCTGCCGAAAGTCCCGGTTTAATCTTACGCCACAAAACAGGTGAAAGTTCATAACCTACTAACCTATCTAAAACTCTACGTGCTTGCTGCGCATCTACCAAGTGCGTGTTTATACCTCTTGGGTTTTCTACAGCATTAAGTATAGCTTTTTTGGTTATTTCGTGAAAAACAATACGTTTTGTCTTGTCTTCTTTTAGTTTTAATTGCTCTTTTAAATGCCAAGCAATAGCTTCTCCCTCTCTATCTTCATCACTCGCTAACCAAACCATATCGGCTTTTTTGGCTAATGATTTCAATTCTGCAACTAATTTCTTTTTATCGGATGGCACTTCGTAATTAGGTTCAAAATCACCTTCCACATCAACATTTATACCACTAGATGGTAAATCTGCAATATGCCCAAAACTAGACTTTACTTGAAAATCTTTTCCTAAAAATTTTTCAATTGTTTTTGCTTTTGCTGGTGACTCTACTATTACTAAGTTTGATGCCATAAATTTCTTTTTTTATTAAAATAACACACTATACTATTATAGTACAATGTTTTCATTTTGGAGCTGCAAAAGTATATAGAATTTTTTTAATGTCAAGAAAAAAAGTACTTTTACCCTAAATTATTTATATAAAATTAGAAAAAAAGATGCGTTTTAAAGTAAAAAACAACCATAAAATTAGTTTAAAAAACCTAAGTACTAAGCCTAATACAGCGCAAAATGACAAGGCAAATAAAACGGCTTTAAAAAAACTTAGAAAAAAACTCAGTAAACTTCAAGATAAGATGTACGCACAAGGAAAATACAGCGTGCTAATTATGCTTCAAGGAATGGATACTTCGGGTAAAGATAGTTTAATACGCGAAGTTTTTAAAGATATTAATGCGCGTGGTGTAAACGTGGAAAGCTTTAAAGTTCCTAGCGAAAAAGAATTGAAACACGATTATCTTTGGCGTCATTATATTACTTTACCCGAAAGAGGAAAATTTACTGTATTTAATAGAACACATTATGAAAACGTATTGGTTACACGTGTGCATCCTGAGTATATTTTGTTTGAAAA
>CAYPAK010000089.1:0-5356 GCA_964408665.1 uncultured Flavobacteriaceae bacterium
TTATTCTAATACCGAATAATCACCAATACTAATCGTCTGAAAATCGCCATTGTATTTTACATGACTTCCTATCATAGAGTTGGTAAGTTTTGCATTGCGTATTTGTGTGTCATTTTGTATTAAACAATTCGCTAAGACACTATCGGTTACTACACAGTCATCGCCAATGGTAACGTAAGGGCCAACGGTACTTCCGTTTAATTGTACATTTTCACCAATATAACAAGGCTCAATTATTTTGCTATTATTTAAAACAATATTACTATTAATTAAAGGTTTTCCGTCTTCAAAATCAAATTTAAGTGTTTGTTTGTTAGTATCTACTGTAGCATCTTTATTGCCGCAGTCCATCCATTCATTAACCGTTCCTGGAACAAAAACAAGTCCTTTTTGTTTCATATTTTCTAATCCATCAGTTAATTGATATTCGCCACCTTTAGTGATTTTATTATCTAATAAATACTGCAATTCATCACGAAGAACTTCCGCTTTTTTAAAATAATAAATACCAATAATAGCCAAATCAGATACAAATTCTTTTGGTTTTTCTACAAAATCAGTTATTTGATTCGCTTCATTAAGTTTTACAACACCAAAAGCACTTGGGTCTGCTACTTGCTTTACCCAAATCACGCCATCGGCAGTATTGTCTAAGGTAAAATCAGCTTTAAACAACGTGTCTGCAAAAGCCACTACGCAATTTCCTTCTAAAGAATCTTTGGCGCACATTATAGCATGCGCTGTTCCTAAGGGTTCGGTTTGATGATAGATACTTCCTTTCGCACCGAGTTTAGCTGCAATAGTCATTAAATCTTCTTCTACCTCAGCTCCAAAGTCGCCAATAATAAATGCTACTTCGTCTATTTTTTGTTTAAGCACTTCGGCAATATCTTCTACCAAACGTTGTACTATAGGTTTTCCTGCTACAGGCATAAGTGGTTTTGGTACGGTAAGTGTATGAGGTCTTAGACGTGAGCCACGTCCTGCCATTGGTATAATTATTTTCATTTTTTGTATTTTATTAAGATTTAAATTAAACGCCAGTAGAACCAAATCCGCCACTGCCTCTTTGGGTTTCGTCAAGGGTTTCTACAAGGTTCCATTGGGCGCGTTCGTGTTTTGCAATGACTAATTGTGCTATTCTGTCTCCATCTTTTATGGTGAAATCATCTTGCGATAGGTTTACTAAAATCACCCCTATTTCGCCACGGTAATCGGCATCTATCGTCCCTGGGGCATTAAGTACGGTCACTCCATTTTTGGCAGCTAGACCACTACGCGGGCGAACTTGTGCTTCAAATCCTACAGGCAAAGCAATAAAAAGTCCTGTTTTTATAATAGTGCGTTCTAATGATTTTAAGGTAATTGGCGCACTGATATTTGCTCTTAGGTCCATTCCTGCCGAAGCTAACGTTTCATAATGTGGCAAAGCGTGCTTTGATTTATTAATAATATTAATGGTCATTTTTTAATAATTTTAGTAGTGTTTTACGTTCTTTAAAATATATAATTACAGCAAAAATAATTAATAGTATTGAAGCTATAAGACTATTCGATCTAAAATAATGAAAGGCTATAAATGCAAAACTTGTTGCTAGTATTATATAAAAAGCTATTGTTTTTATATCATAATCAATTTTATAATACTTTCGTCCTACAAAATAGGAAATTATAGTCATAGTAGCATAAGCAATAAGCGTTGCCCAAGCTGCTGCCATGTAGCCAATACGTTCTAAGAAAACCACATTAATTAAAATAGTAATCACTGCACCCAAAATAGAAAAATACATGCCATAACGCGTCTTATCTGTGAGTTTGTACCAGATGGCTAAATTATGATAAATACCTAAAAATAAATTAGCAAGCAATACCACAGGTACAATGGCTTCTGCTTCCCAGTAGGATTTATTAATAAATAACACTTTTAAAACATCAAGAAAAACTACAATTCCTAGGAAAATAAAAGCACCTACAATTACAAAATACTTAAGTATAAAAGCATAGGTCTCCGCAGCATTTTTTTTAACCGAATGATTAAAGAAAAACGGCTCTGCACCTAAGCGAAATGCCATAATATAGAGGTTCATAAAAATGGCAAGTTTGTACATAGCTGCATACATGCCTTCGGTGTCTTTGCTGAGGTATTTTCCTATAAGTATTTTGTCTAAATTTTCATTAATTAAATAGGCAATTCCTGCAATGACTATTGGCCAACTATAGCGAAACATTTTTTTTAACAATACGGTATTAAACTTCCATTTAAATCGTGTTAAAAAGGGTAGCAGAAGTATAAAAGAGAGTAAACTCCCCAAGAGGTTTCC
The DNA here is from genome assembly GCA_964408665.1 of uncultured Flavobacteriaceae bacterium. GTDB lineage: Bacteria > Bacteroidota > Bacteroidia > Flavobacteriales > Flavobacteriaceae > JALSVQ01. The sequence goes on from CAYPAK010000089.1 coordinate 2,322, forward strand.
TATAAAAATAAAATTAATTTTTGGCATACTTTGGTATAAATCTGCAAGCCAAACAGGTAATTTATCAGCAGAAATATTTGGTATGTATTTTAAAAATAATAGGTTTATAAAAACCATAACAACTACGTTTAATAGCTTTATAACGGCATAACGCACCGGACGGTTTGACGCTCTTAAATAGGCAAATGGAACCATTGCCAAAGTGTCTATAGTTATAATTCCTGCGAAGAGTTTTAAGCGCAACGGATTAGTTCCAAAACCTAATAAATGATTAAAAAAATCAGGAAAAAGAAATAATAATATTAAAAACAGCAAAGCACTCACTAGCATAGTGATAAATGTTGTTGCTACAAGGCTATCTTTTTCTTTTTCATCTTTATAAAAACGAAAAAAAGTAGTTTCCATACCAAAAGTAAGCAAGACAGCAAAAAGTCCTAACCAGATATAAAAATCAGTATTAGCAGCGTAACTGGCTTTGGTTAAGGCGTCAGTATGCACTCTGACCAATAGAAAATAAATTACTTTGGGCAATACCGCTGCAATACCATATATAATGGTGTCTTTAAAAAACCGTTTGACTGTACTCATGAGCTACAAAAATAGCTTTTTATCTATTAGTAACTACTCTTTTTTAATAATTTTAGCAGTTTTAATGGCTGCTTCTAGCTCAAAAAGATAATTTCTTTTGTGTACATTAGGTGCAAACACGAAGCCTTCTAAAACCAAATAACGTTTATTTAACGTGTCTTTTATGGTATAATTAATATAAGGGCCGCCCATAAAATCGCCTTGAATTTTCCAAAGCCCTTTAGATACAAAAGCATCGTTTCCTGCTAGTGTAGTTTGACTTACATAAGGCGAAAATTGTGTTTCGGAAACTACATAAGTATTGGGTAGTTGCCCAGGAATATGTTTTTTGCCTATTTCATTACGCTTTTTTAGTATATAATTTGGTATGGAATCAAAAGGGGTTTCTGCCATAGGAAAATCATAAACAACAAGGTTAGAATAACCATTTTTAATATCTTTTATAAACCAGAAAAAATCACCTTTATTTTCTGCTAACTCAAAAGAAGATGGCACTTGTAGTTGCAAGCCTATTTTTTTTAATGCCGTATTGGTTGCCGCGTTTGGTGTGTTATTTTGCTCTTTATTAAAAGCATTCATTTCTTTAGTTTGAAGCGTTTGAAGCATTTCGTCTTTATGCTTTGTCAACTGCTCAATTATAGTAGCTTTATCACCATTTAATTGAAAAACTTGTTGTGGTTTTGCAAATGCATTTTCTTTATATAAAAAAGGCTTTTTAGCATCTTTTTTCACATTAACTATTAGTATGTTACGTTGCTTGGTTAGATAACCCGAAAAAAGTTCATTGCTTATTTGTGTCATTGTATAATGCGGTTCAAAATTAGGTAAAGGCTTTACTGGAGAAGCAAAAACAGTACGTATAGAATCTCCCAAAGCACCTTTCCAATCATCATTAGGCATTACGATTAATAACGAGTTCCATCGTCCTTCTGATTTCCCTACTGTTTTAGTTTGTTTTTTACCCTTTTCTTCACAAGAAAAAAGACTTAAGGCTACAAATAATACTACAACTAGTTTTTTCATGTTTTATAATTTTGATATTTTTAATTTCATTCCAGGTTTTATTTTACCATTACTGCAATTTTCGTTCCAATCCATAATGTCTTGGGTAGTAACTTTTTCGTACATACGCGCAATATCCCAAAGCGTGTCACCTTCTTTTACCGTATAAACTAAAAAATTTTCTGAAAGTTTCGCTTTTACTCGGTTTGTTTTTGCCGTGTTTTGCTGTTTTTTTGGTTTTATAACATTGGCACTAATGCGTTTAGGATATACGGTAAGGCGTTGCCCAATTCTCAAATTATTACTACGCAAACCATTCCATTTTTTGAGTTGACTCACACGCACACCGAATTTTCCTGCTATTTTTCCTAAATAATCACCATTGCGCACTTTATAGCGTATTCTATCATTAATCTGAAAGAGTTGAGGCAATGGCTTTTCTTGTTTTGCAAAATCAGCCTTAGCATATTCGTAAATTTCATATTCGTGAGATACAAAGTAACCGATATGCTTTTTGGGCAAAGTAAGGTAATAATTCTTCCCTGCTATTTTAGGCACAATATCCACTTTGTATTGTGGGTTAAAATACTGTATTTCCTCTACAGGAAGTCCTGTTTTTTCGGCTATTTGGTCAAAGCTAATCATATCGCGAACATAAACACTGTCCGTTTCAAAATGCTGTAAAGTCATTTTTCGAGGATAAATATCATGTTCTTTTGCGTATTCAAAGATATAAAGTGTAGCTAAAAATGCAGGCACATAACCTTGAGTTTCTCTAGGTAAGTTTGCGCGTATATTCCAATAATTTTTGTAACCTCCAGAACGTCTAATGGCTTTATTTACATTTCCAGGTCCTGAGTTGTAAGCGGCAAGTACCAAATCCCAATCACCATAAATTTTATAGAGTTGTGCCATATATTGGCAAGCGGCTTCGGTAGCTTTTACAGGATCATAGCGGTCATCTACATATGAATTTACTTCAAGATGAAACTGCTTGCCTGTTTGAAACATAAACTGCCATAGTCCTGCAGCTCCCACTGGCGAACCTGCTTTAGGCTGCAAAGCAGATTCTACTATAGCAAGATGCTTCATCTCTAGTGGAATATTATACTTGGCTAATTTCTCTTCAAATAATGGATAATAGTATTTAGAAAGTCCTATTAATTTAGCAAAAGTCTTCTTTCTAGTTCTTAGGTAACGCTGTATTACTTTTTCTAATGACGGATTATACGCTACATTAAAAGGCGTTTTTGCATTGATTTTTGCCAAACGACTTTTTAGTAAATCTGTAGGTAAATCACTTTCTTGAAATATAATATTACTTTGTACCGTTTCATAAATACTATCATACAAATCTGATTCGTAAAGTATTTTCATCCATTGTTTATCTAATGAATCAGGATTAAAACGGCTAGTAGTTATCGTGTAATTTTTAACAATCACAG